>DBXH01000032.1:19137-23457 GCA_002309335.1 Bacteroidales bacterium UBA1217
GCCGACGATTTGCAGGAGATGCCGTTGGAGATACACGACGTCAACAACAATGGCCTCTTTGACGACGGCGACTGGGTGCTGTTCTACGGCACAGGCGCCGACAGCTGGCACTACAACGCTCAAGCACAACAGATTCAGCACACCCCTCACCCCTACTCTACCGCCAACTACTTGTTTCTCACCGCACAAAGCGGCACCCATAAGCGCATTGTCGCCACCAGTGCCGACAACGCCAGTGGCGCAGCCATCACCACTTGCCGCACCGTGGCATTGCACGACATAGACCAGGTGAACACTGCCGAAACGGGCCAGATCTGGGTGGGCGAAAAGTTCTACGGCGGATTCAACCAGCGCAGCATCACACTCACCTTGCCAGCCACACCATCCAACAGCCTCAAGGTTCGCTACGGTCTGGCCAGCATCACCAAAACCTCGTCGAATTTCACGGTGAACCTCAACGGCACGTCACGCTCACACGCCTTCACCAGCCATGTGCCCTATCAGGTGCTGAGCGAACAGTTCCCCTCCGGAAACAGCAACACACTGACTTTCAATATCACATACAGCTCCAACGAAAGCCTCGCCGCCGGATGGCTCGACTTTATCGAGGTCGATGCCACCACCCCCCTTGCCATGAGCGGAGACCGACTGACATTCTACATTCCCACCCTGGGCGGCGTTCGTAACCACACCCTCTCCAATGCAGGCAGCAACGTCACTGTCTGGAAGGTCACCGACCCCACACAAGTGACGGCCATGCAAACGACAGTCAGCGGCAACACCCTGACATTCAGCGCCACCACCGACTCCTTGCAGGCCTATTTCGCTTTTTCCCCGGCAGCCTATATCACTCCTGCCAGCATCACCGCTGTGGAAAACCAAGACATCCACGGAAGCGATAATCCCGACATGATCATCGTCGCACACCGCGACCTCATCCCTCAAGCCCAGCGACTTGCATCGCTTCACAGCATACACGACAACTATTCGGTGCTCACCGTCACACAGGAGGCTGTATTCAACGAGTTCTCCTCGGGCCAGACAGACCCCATGGCCATACGCGAGATGTTGCGGATGTTCTGGAAACGGGCACAGAGCGACCCCAGCAAGCCCGCTCCGCGCCATCTGCTGCTGTTCGGCAAAGGCACTTTCGACAACAAGAACCTGTTAGGCAACGACATGGCCACAGTGGTCACCTACCAGTCGCTGGCCTCTTTCGACGAAGAGAACGGCTCCTACGGCACCGACGACGCTTTTGGCTATCTGGAAGATAACGAGGAAGGCCGCATCAACGAATCGCTCGACATCTCCATTGGACGCCTTCCGGCCCGCAACGCCGACGAGGCGACACATCTGGTGGACAAGATTGAGAACTATCTCATCCGCAGCGACCTGATGCAGAACAACATACGTGGAGACTGGCGTAACTGTGTCACCCTGCTGGCCGACGACGCCGACCCGAGTTGCAACAACGACACAATATTCACCAACTCGCAAGAAAAAACAGCCAAGCAGATAAGCCAAGCCTATCCGCAATATTTCATCGACAAGATTTATGCCGACGCCTATGTGCAACAATCCGGCGCCGACGGCAGTTACTATCCCGACGTGAACAACGCGCTGAAGAAACGGATGGACTACGGCTGCCTGCTCATCAACTACATCGGCNNATCTATGCCGACGCCTACATCCAGCAATCGGGTGCCGACGGCTCCTTCTACCCCGATGTCAACAACGCACTCAAGAAACGCATGGACTACGGCTGCCTCCTGCTCAACTACATAGGCCACGGATCAGCCCAGTATATCGGCACCGAGCGCTACATGATGAAATCCAACATCAGCAACTACGCCAATATCGACCGCCTTGCTTTCTTCGTTACCAGCACCTGCACTTTCGGCCGTTTCGACGGTGTGGGGCAAAAATGCGGTTCTGAAGCCTTCGTGCTGGCACAAGGCGGCGGCATCGGTTGCGTGGCGGCATCACGGCCCATCTCTCACACGCAAGTCATTAACACCGATATGGTTATGCAGGCTCTCAACCCAGCCAACAGCATTGGCGACGCCGTGCGCATAGCCAAAAACAACCACTCCACAGCCCACGCAGTGACGCTGATGGGCGACCCTGCCATAAAACTCTCGTTTCCAACCTATCGTGTAGTCATCACCGCCATCAACGGCAACCCCGTCGTTGAAGGACAGGCCGACAGCGCCATGGTGCTCTCCACCGTGGTGGTGCAAGGAGAAATACACGACGCTGACGGACAGATTGTCAGCGACTTCGACGGAATCATATATCCTGAGGTCTATGACCGTGAAGTGTCGGCCCACACGCTTGCCAACGACAACGACAACTGCGAAGTGGCCTTCACCCAGCAGAAGAATATGCTCTACAAAGGACTCGACAGCGTCCAGGCTGGCCGTTTCAGCTATCGCTTTGTAGTGCCGCGCGACGTGGCCTACAAATACGAGCGCTGCAAGATGATACACTATGCCAAGAGCAACACCGAGGATGCCTCGGGTGCCTACTCAAACCTCTATCTGGGTGGCTTCGACGAGACGGTGGACCTTAGCGAGACACGTCCTGAAGTTCAACTCTTTATCAACGACACCAACTTCCGCGACGGCGGCATCACCGACCAGAACCCCACCCTGCTGGCAGTGGTGCGCGACAGCATCGGCATCAACGCCGTGGGCAGCGGCTTGGGCCACGACATGACTGCCATACTGGACAATAACGCCAACGACCTCACCGTGCTCAACGACTTCTACGAGCCAGACATCGAGGATCCCACCAAAGGCTACATCCGCTACACTTTTTCAAATCTCGCATCCGGATGGCACACCATCACCTTCAAGGTGTGGAACATCTACAACTACTCGAGTTCCGAAAGCATCAGCTTCTATGTGCACAACAGCGACACTGCCACGACAACAGCTTTCAAGGCATACCCCAACCCTGCCGACAACTACGTGATGCTCAGTGTTGAACACAATTGCAACGGCAGCCTGAAATCGGCCACATTCGAAATCTTCGACCGTATGGGACGTTGCATGAAACGTCTCACACCCACACCCGAAACGGGCAGCTTTGTGGCAGGTCCCGTGCTGTGGAACCTGCGTGCCGACAACGGAGCACGTGTGCCCAGCGGAGTGTATATGACACGGTGCACCCTTGTCACCAACAATGGCGAAAAGCTGGTGGAACGTGGCAAAGTAGTGGTCAAATAGAGCATCTAACCGTTTGGGAACAAAACATTACCACACATTTGTCCAACACAAGACACGCATTATTTTTAAGGAATACACAATAATAATAGCCTTATTCCGTTAACCAATATCAAAACAAAAGAACTCAATTCTTACATCATGAGATACAAAAGAATGCAAGACAGACTGAACGTTGTGCTCTTCCTTATGGCTCTGACCATCGCTGGAGGCACTGCCACCGCGCAGAACAACTACAACACTGCTACTGGACAGCACAACAACTACATATCCACGGGTATGCCCATCCTTCAGATTGCCCCCGACGCCATTTCGGGTGCCATGGGCGACGCTGGCGTAGCATCTGTGCCCGATGTCTACTCGTCGCACTGGAACAACGCTAAGTTCGCCTTTGTGCCCAACGAGTGGAGCGTCAGCACCACTTATACCCCCTGGCTGCACAAATTGGCACAGGATATGAACTTCCTCTATGTGGGCGGCTACAAACGCATCAACAAACGTAGCGCATTCGGCGCCTCGCTGACCTACTTCTCGCTGGGCAGCATAGAGCACTACGACGACCAAGGTCATTTTCAAGGCGAATTTGTCCCCAACGAGTTTGCCTTCGATGCCACCTACGCCATGCGTCTGAGCGAAAACCTGTCGCTGGGTGCCACGGCACGCTATATGCGCAGCGACCTGACACAGGGTATGGATGTTGAAGACCAGACCACCAAAGCCGCCAATGGCCTGGCTGCCGACGTAGGTCTGTACTGGGAGCAAACTGTCGACGACAACCAGACTGCAGCAGCAGGTCTGTTCATCAGCAACCTCGGCTCCAAACTTTCCTACTCGGACGACGACACGCAGCGCGAGTTTCTGCCCGCCAACTTGCGTCTCGGCGGACGTTACACCTACGAAATTGACGAATACAACAAGGTGACGGGCCTTCTGGACCTCAACAAGCTGTTGGTCCCGACACCGCCCGATGGCGAAGGCGATAGCCCTTATGCCAACATGACCGAATACAATAACACCAGCGCCATGGAGGGTGTGTTCCGTTCCTTCTTCGACGCCCCTGGCGGCATCGGCGAGGAGCTGCGCGAGATAACAC
>DBXH01000032.1:23463-23832 GCA_002309335.1 Bacteroidales bacterium UBA1217
GAATACTGGTATGCCAACACCTTCGCAGCACGTGCCGGCTACTTCTACGAGCACAGCACCAAGGGCGGACGCCAGTATCTCACTCTGGGTGTCGGCGTGCGCTATAATGTATTCAACATCGATTTCTCGTATCTCGTACCCACGAGCAACTTCAGCAGCAACCCCCTGGCCAACACGATACGCATCTCGCTGACAATGAATATGGCCAAAGGCAAAAAGTAACAAACCGACAATAGGCAGACCATGAAAATAAGGACAGGCATAGGCTACGACGTACACCAGTTACAGGAGGGTCTTCCCTTGTGGCTGGGCGGCATCAAGGTGCCACACAGCAAAGGCTTGGTGGGGCATTCCGATGCCGACGTGCTC
>DBXH01000032.1:23962-25449 GCA_002309335.1 Bacteroidales bacterium UBA1217
TGCATGCAGAAACCCAAAGTGGCGCCCTATATCCCCACCATGCGCAGCACGCTGGCAGAGGTGATGGGCATCGACGAAGGCGACGTGTCGGTGAAAGCCACCACGACGGAGCACCTGGGCTTCGAGGGACGCGAAGAGGGTGTCTCGGCCATCGCCAACGTACTCATAGTAAGTCAATAAGCAACGCTAGTGCCATGAGCAAAGAGCAATATAAAGAACAAAGCGAACAAGAAGTCGGCGTGCTGGACGACAGTGGCTGCAAACTGGTGGTCTGGAACGACGACTACCACACTTTCGACTATGTCATCAAGTCGCTGGTGGACATCTGCCGCCACACCTACGAGCAGGCGCAACAGTGCACAATCATCATCCACTACACCGGCAAATGCACCGTGAAGACAGGAGGCTACGAGGAGTTGCTACCCATGCACACTGCACTGATAAACAAACAATTGACATCCGAAATAGTACAATAACACTCCACTGATATGACCTGGCCACTTATCCTTATCGTTCTGATTGTCGGACTAGCCCTTATAGCCCTGGAAATCATCATGCTGCCTGGCGGTGTAGCGGGTATTTTCGGCGGCATCATGGTAGCTGTAAGCATCTGGCAAACCTATGCCAGATATGATGTTGTGGCAGGCAATATTGTGCTAGTATCCAGCTTTGTAATTGAGATAGTGCTGCTACTGGTATTGCTGAAAAAAGGCACATGGAAACGGCTTGCGCTGAAAGAGCAGATCGACAGCCGCACACACGAAGTGAACAAAAACGAAGTGAAAGTGGGAATGCGAGGAAAAAGCATCACCATGCTGAAGCCTGCCGGTAACGCCATGATTGGCAACACACTGACAGAAGTGCACAGTCTGGGAGGCTGGATTGCTGCAGACACCGTCATCGAAGTGATCGATGTGGAAGGCGGAAAAATTACGGTAAAAGCAGCTGAATCAGACAATAACGAACCAAAAAAGTAATAATCTAAAAAATAAAAACATTATGGATCCACTAACCATTGTTATCATCTGTGCATGTGTACTGTTTCTGATCATGTTCCTCTGGCTCGTGCCTATTGGAATATGGTTCCAGGCCATTATTTCCGGAGTACACACATCGCTCATCCAGCTTATTTTCATGCGTTTCCGTAAGGTACCCCCGTCGGTCATCGTCAACAACATGATTTCTGCCACCAAGGCAGGTCTGAAGATTTCGCAGAACGACCTGGAGGCGCACTATCTAGCTGGTGGCCACGTCAATGCCGTCGTCAACGCACTGATTTCGGCCGACAAAGCCAACATGAACCTCGATTTCAAAACTGCCACTGCCATCGATTTGGCAGGCCGTAACGTGCTCTCCGCCGTGCAGACCTCGGTGAACCCCAAAGTGATCGACACTCCGCCTGTCGCCGCTGTCGCAAAAGACGGTATTCAGCTGATCGCCAAAGCGCGCGTCACCGTGCGTACCAACATCAAGCAGCTGGTCGGCGG
>DBXH01000042.1 GCA_002309335.1 Bacteroidales bacterium UBA1217
TGCAGCTGTCCAGTCCCATAATCTGCCCCACTTGCATCGGACAGTTGATAATCGTTCCGTCGTCGGGAGCCGTGCCCGCCGGTCCGTAGCTCATTTGCCAGTACTGATGGTCGCCGTGGGTGTCCCAAAGGAAGACAACAGTACCCTCTGCCACCTGCGCGATGCGGAAATTCTGCACCTGCGGGCACACATACTGCGGCGGCCCGTCATAGAACGACGAGTCGATTTCGATTATGGGGAATTCAATGAACTGTACAGGTATCTCAAACGTGTACCAAAGGCTGCTGTCATACAAACCGTTGGGAATCTGAAAGCCATCCTGTTTGAATTTGTATCGGTTCGTTGGAGTTTGGTCGCAGTTCAACTCTTCAGAAGAACAGTCTGTACCGTGTGGGGCATAACCAATTGACCAACTTCCAATTAGGTAAATCCAGTCGCCAGTATGCTCAGGGTCGGGCCAAAAGTTGCTGTTCTGTGTATGTCCGACGTAGAATGAGTCATAAACAGTAATGGGTTTTTCAAAATAGAATTCCCTTATTTTGATTATTTTGTTCGTATTGGGTGCTATATTGCAGCAGTAGTCGTTCCCCTCTCTTAAATCCACCTTCATATACCTGACTGGTTTTGTGTAGTCGATAGGTATACGTCCTACTTCGCGGAAAGGCACCCGCGATGTGTCTGCTTCATACAGTAACACATACTCTTGTTGCTCTGGCGGAATGTCGCAGGGTTGATGTATATTGCTTTGGTTAAAAGTGAAAAATGATGTTGCAATTCCAACCACATTTAGTGGATTGTCTGTATAGTTATATCCGACAACACGTCCGCGATAATATGGCAGTATAGGGTGTGTTGAACCCAAGTATAATTTGTGCATAGGGTCGCTTGCCAGCCACTGGTCGCTCCACCAGTGGTAGAAGTACGTTGTGTCGCGTCCGTAGATGGTATCTCCCTCGTTGAAATAATACTGGTTTTGTGCAGAAATATTGTTTGCCGCCGTACAGAACAACAGAAAACAAATAGATATAAGTATTCTTTTCATAATTCTTTGAATTTAAGGTTCGATGCAAATGGTTTTAATTGGAATTGTTGATGACGCTGCTTGTGTGACAATAGAGCATTTGAAACTGTCAGCGCATACTTTGTAGGAGCAAGGGTGTGTTTTTTCACTGTAGTTGGATGGCACTGCAGGGTAAATAACAGTTGATGCACAATGCGGCGTTGTCGATAAAGGCTGAGTGAACGAGGTGCTTTGCTTTGGGTCGGCTCCGTCATATCCTTGAGCCACAAAATTCTGTTTGTTCTTGTAGTTGTCGAGCGAAGTCAGGTAAATATTCTGCAGGTATGTGGAACTACCTCCTGCCGGCAGTGGTAGCGGCAATTCGGAAATTAAACTTCCTTTTCCAATGCCATAGGGAAACTCCCCATTCAGAAGAAGAACAATTCCGTTATTTGATTTGTTGTAAATCAAATCAAAAATACTGTATTTGTAAGTATAAGTTGGAAATAGTTGTGGCAGGTTGCAATACTTCGAATACACCGGTGTAGCCCCGGGTCCTGTAAGCACCTGTGCTACATCATATACATTGACGAGGACACCGTCAGAATTAGATGAAAGCTGCGCGTTGTAGAAATACACAGCCGAAGCAAAGGTGTCACCTACAGTATGCGTCAAAACCATATCTTTGCCGTTGTGGTCGGGCGAGTTTCCGCCACGTGTGAATGTGTACAGCGTATCCTGCGGCCCGCCGACCATAAAAGGATTGCCACGAAGGTGAATCCTGTAGCCTTCACTGCAAAAGCCAGGGTCGGCTTCCCCAGCTGCGACGATGTAATTGTCGGTCACGCAAACTCTTGTCAGACGGTTAAAAGAATCCCCGTAGCACATCGAAACGCCCATCTGATAACTCCACCCAGCCGCAGTTCCCTCTGTCCCGGTGATGTCGATGAGGCAGGCTCTTTTCTTGCTGGCGCCGTCGGTAGTGCTTCCGACGGTGGCAATATGCAGTGTGCCCGATTCTTCATAGACAGCCAGGCTGAAAAGCGAGTCGACATAAAGGGTGTTGCATATGAAATTGTCGTGTATATAATAGTTTAATGCGCCGCTAATCAATGTGCTCACATCAAACCACCCCCAGACGCCAAGCCCCGAAACGGTGCTGTATCCGCAGAAATAGGCGAACTGTCCGTGCAAAGCGAGGTCGGTGACGTACAGGTCGTGCGAAATCTCGCTATTGGTCACCGTCATCGTGGCGTCGGCGTAGGCAAAATAATGCTCCACGGCGGTCTCCACATAGCTGACCGTGGCCGGATAGACGTACTCCCTAACGATGCTGCGTTCCACATCGTTTGGATAATTCGCCTGCACCACAGCGTGTTGGCACATCGCGGTGTCATAGCCAATGACGTAAAATAATAAAAAAAAAAAAAATGGTATTTTCTTCATAATGCTTTGATTTTGTGGATTATATGGTATAATGATACTTTTTGGCGAAAAACATTCGACGCTGCAAAATTAATAAATATTATTTAATAAATAAAGTTTTTTTTGTCTTTTTTTGTTGTGAACTGACAAATTGTCAGTTTTTGCTCTTTGGCACGTTTATTGATGTGACATTTTGTCAGAAAAGGAGTAAAAAACACAATGAACCTAAACAATTTCACTATCAAAGCCCAAGAGGCGGTGCAGAAAGCCGCCGAAATCGCTACGGCGCACCAGGCACCAAGCATCGACACCACAAAGAAATATCTCTTTATCATATTGTATATGTTTATTTTAACACTAATACAGCATTCCCATCTTAGGGATTTATAGGATGCAAAGGTACAACTTTTTGCAATTTGGCGAGAAAAACTTGTCACACTCCAACTAGAAACACCGTGTTTCTTTTGTGGAGATTGATATTTGAGCGTTCTTTTCGCCATTTGGAGGCTGGCAGAGTGCGTATTGTCTGCGTGGGAAGCGTAAGGTCGCATGCAACACATATCAGGGTATCAGGTCGACAAGTGTCGGCGAGTGCTTCAAGCATCTGGTTGTTGCGATAGGGAGCCTCGATAAACAACTGAGTCTGCCCAGTTTTCTGAGCCACCTGCTCAAGATTGCGTATTGCGGCGGCACGCTGGTGCTTGTCGACAGGCAGATAGCCGAAAAAGGCAAACTGCTGTCCGTTGAGTCCCGACGCCATAAGTGCCAACATTAACGACGAAGGTCCTACAAGTGGCACTATCTCAACGCCTTTTGCCTGCGCCATCGCGGTAACCATAGCACCTGGGTCGGCGATGCAAGGCAACCCCGCCTCGCTTAAAAGTCCGACATCCTCTCCCCTATCTATGGCATCAAGATAATGCACAATCTCCCGATGTTCTGTATGTTCATTTAGTATAAAAAAAGTGGTTTCATCTATTGGATGCGGATAGCCAGCATGCTTGAGAAAGCGGCGGGCGGTACGCAGTTCCTCAACGATGAAAGAATGACAACCATTGAGCAGCTGCAAGTTATAGGACGGCAGCGACACCGAGATGTCGTCGGCGCCTATTGGGACGGGAAAAAGAATCAGACGCCCTTTCATTTTTTGTTTTCCTGACCTTTGATTAGATTGATATTGGCCATCTCGACCTCCGTCATCTGGATGTCATCCATCTTGATATCAGTACCTTTGAACCAGCTTTGTTTTGCGAAAAACTCCCCAAGTTCAGCATTGTTGAACCGGTAGCCGTGTCGGGCATAGATTGAGTTGCGGGCAAGTGCAAGTTCTGATTTTGTCATCTGCTCCACCTCGCTCTTTGTCAGCAAACGACTCGAAGCATCAATCAACCGGACATTATTATATGGATTCTGCGTACCCGTCTTGGTTGACTTTACAACTGGCAATGTCGACGTAACAGGATTTACCTTTTCGGACTTTACTTCTGGTTTTTCCTGTTTCTCTTCCTTTACCGGTTCAACCTTCTTGACCGTCTCGACTGGCTTTGCTTCTATATTATTTACAGGTTCCTGTTTAACAGCCTCTTCAGTATTCTCCACCTGAGCCACCTTTACCGATTCCTGATTGTCGGTATTCTTCCAAGGATGTGCTACACAGAGGATTATAGTTGCACAGACAGCAACGATGGCCGTACATACCACAGCAGTCAAATTGACTCGCGGCGGCTCCTCGTCCTCAATTTCCTCCTGCGCAAGAAGGGGTGTACCGGTATTACCGCTGTTCACATCAACAGCTTCCAATATGCTTTCGGCAAAAGCGTTTGACGGACTCTGGGTTGACTCTGCCGTCTCTTTCTCGCGTTGCTCCCTGTCAATCTCTTCGAGACGCTGGGTATGCGACATCTGCTCGTTATTGGTGATTTCTTCCATTATTTTGTTTTAAAGTGAATTAAAAGTTAAAAAATTAATAGTTTTAAGGTTAGAGGATTATCTGTCTCTCACAACTTCGATGGCTCCGTTGTGCTGGACATAGCCGAAATCGCCCTGTCCGTCGAAACGGAAGAAATACGTACCATCGGGACAGTCGCACTCGTTGGGGTTCCACGAATCGGCTTCCGTGCTGATATTTTCGCGTTTATACACAAGACGACCCCAGCGGTTAAAGATGCGGAGACGGTTGATGGGATAAAGCCCGTATTCAATAAGATTGACCACCTTCCATGTGTCGTTTATGCCATCGCCGTTGGGGGTGACAACATTGGGATACTGGAGATAAATATTGACAATCGTAACAGGCTGTGTCAGCGAATCAAAGCATATAAGTGTATCGCCAGTGAAAGCAATGTGCATCCTGCTGGCAACCAGCGTGACATCGTGGTCGTTGACCAGATCGCCATCGTTTGGCCAAATATGGTGCGGATTCAACTCAAGCGACGAGTCGAGAGGTGCCTCATTGTTCGTGAGCCTGTAGAAATACCAGATATGCGACACAGTGCTGTCGGATGGTTGCGTAAGATTCACAAAGTCAGCCTCATGACTGAATATCGTAGGCCGTTCAGGTGTCCACTCAAAAGCGATTTCAGGAGCCGGAAGCACCTGCACCGCATCAACAACCTTTGCCGTATCATAACAGCCGTCCCCGCTCGACGCTATCAGCGTTACTGTATAAAGCCCAGTGTCTGTATACTGATGTACAGGATTCTCTAACGTTGAGTTGTTTCCGTCACCGAAAAGCCACACCCTGCCATTTGCCGACACCGAACTGTCGACCATAAAGACTGTCAGCGGCACACATCCGGCAAGTGAACTGTCGCGTTCCGTAAATGTCACACTGTCTATGCTCAACAGACAACGGGCCTTGAAGGTCGTGTCAAAATAGCGCACCTCTATCCTCTCCACACTGTCGCAGCCCCAAATCGTCTGCAACGAGTCTACTATCAGTTGTGCCCCGTATTCCACACCGCGGTAAGTGAATGTAGCATTATTGCATATCAACTCCGTATGGAAATTCGAGAAAGTATCATTGACTGTGAGGTGCAAAGTCTCAATACTGTCGCATCCCCACCACGTAGGTATGTTGCTTACATATACACTGTCATTGACACGATCAATGCCTCCAAAGAGATAGCTTCCGCCTTTACAAATCGTATCATACAGCACCCTGTCGTATACCGGATGGATAGAAAGATTCAATGTAACAACACTGTCGCACATATAAACCGAATACAAGCTGTCTACATACACCGTAGACGTCATAAATGTCGTGTCGCGGTAAGTGTAGCCGTTGTTCGAGCAGCCGTCGGCAAGCACCAAAGTATCATACGAACTCGAGACCACCAGGTGCAACCGGTAGATGCTGTCGCACCCATATATAGAGGTAAATGCATGCACATAGTCGCCTTCTGTCATTTCGTTGAAACCAAAGCTTGTATAGGCGTTGCCGTCACATATACCGCCCAGCAGGTTGGTGTCCATCGTATGATGCACGGTGAGGAACACGAATGTTGTAACGACGCTGTCTTCACTGTATTCAGTACGAACGGTGTAATTGCCAGTGGTAAGATAGACAGAATCGCGCAAGGCAAAAGTGTCACCCTCGCACATCTGGTGATAAATGGTATCAAACGCTATACAGGGGCTACGCATAAGAACGGTCTGCGTGGTGTCGTCCGAACAAGTACCGTTGGCAAGCGAAGCAGTCAGTGTGATATTGAACTCCCGCGACGGGAATATATGCATAGGATGCTTATCATAACTCACTTCTCCGTCGCCGAGATCCCATACAAATCCATCGCACTCCATAGATGTCTGCTGAGTACCGGCCTCATCCATCGAGACGCAACTCAAGTTATGGAACTGCACAACGACATTGCAGCCATTGGTGTCTACAATCTCATACGAATAATTTGCATACGGGAATATGTCGCCTACAACCACAGTTTTTTCAAAGAAGCAGTTGCTACCCTCCGAACCGAGGAAATGGGCCTTGCATTTATAGATGCCGTTCTGATTGCTGGTAAAAGTACGCGCCGTCGAGAGAATTACATTTGCACTGTCTATATTGTACCATTCATATCGGAAACCCTCAGGAGCCGAGAAGGTGTTGGAATGAACCACACCGCACTCGTTAGGCAGCATTTCCTTCTCTTCGCATTCAAGCGTGAAATAGGCATATCCGAAGTGACCCATCTCATTACAGTCATACGTAGTCAACTTATAGAAGATACGCTGACCGTGGAGCGGAGCAAGGTCCACTCCGATAGCCGTCCAGTCCTTCCATAGCACCGTGTTGGTATCATACTGATACACATTCCATCCTAAATCATTGCTCGACACAAAGTCGGCCGAATAACAGTCTGTATTGATGGGATTGTTGTTCTCATCCACAATCATAAACTGGAACCTTGGTTGCATCGACGGCGAATGGCCAGGATTCTCAAGCACTGCGGCATACCTAAGCAGCAGTATCTCCGATTTGGTAGTATCAACATCATATTCATACACCAAACTCTCTGCCTCACCACCGATGTCCCAGTTGCCCAATCGCACCGATTCAAAATGTCCGGGGGGAACACATCGCAGCATATTGCCCGTTCTGGGGTCGGTCATCAAAGTGTCATCAATCACCGTGTGGTGCGAGTTGATATCGTCCGGACCATAGTCAACCAGTTCCTTATACTCTTCCGGATAATTAAACCTTCCGTGATATGCTGTTGCAAAACAGGAGTATATATCGCCGAAACCTACACACTTGTCGCCTCCCGCACAGAAATCATACCACGTGGTGTCAATACACGCCACCGAGTTGTTTGTAATAAACACATAATACTTCTTGCCGTAAACCAGATTCTGCAAGTGAGCCATCTTCTGAGTCGTCACAATCGAATCCATATTCACCTTGTCCTGACCGTAATAGCACACCCATTGCGTGGCGCCGCTGTTATCATCCCACGTCAAACGACAAGTGGTGTCTGTCTTCAACGACACCTTGATGTTCGACACCGAATGGAACGTTACGTGGAATTCAAAGCCGCTGCCCGTCACCGTGTCGCCAGCCGAATTGTAATCCATATAAATCCTTCCGCTTGGTACGTGAATCACAACATTCTCCGCTCTTCCATAGCCACCCAGCCATTCTCCCGTAACATCATCCCACATATTCAGATAGTCATTGTCGCCCAAATCAATATTTCCACGCAACGTCATAGCGTTACCGTTCGACGACCACAGTCTCACATTGTGACGATCGTTGTACAGGTAATCCATATCACTACCACCGTCATAAATCGTATAACATTCGTTGATATCCAGCACACGGGTCGTGTCTCTATTGTAAGGAATAACGAAGATAGTTGTATCGCAGGTAGTAATAAAACAATATTTCACCGGTTTGAGACAGCTTAATGTATTGTCGTTACTTGTCAGATAGCACACATACTGATGATCCGGCAGCAGATTGGTCAGATTCGCACTCTTGCTGTTAAGCACTAGTGTATCCAACATCTTCTCTGTCGGACCGTAAGCCAACGTCCATTGCGTAGCGCTTGTGGTGTCGTCCCACAGCAACTGCGCACTTGTGCAGGTCATATTCTGCGTCCTTACATTGTAAATCTTGTAGTTGAACGACACATTAAAGTCAAATCCCTCTGCAAAATCATTCAAAGAAGTACCAGTACGTTGGTCAAAAGAGATATAACCGTCAGGAGCGTATATCTTCAAATATCCAGAATTATTATACCACGAACCATACTGATTGGTCGATATCCAAATACTCGACGATCCCAAATCATAATAGCCTTCAAGAGTAATACCTTGATTATTTGTAGTATGGAAAGAAAAACCACTGTAACTATTCTGAAAGAGATTGCCAACACCGGCAATGTCTAAGAAATGATAACATTGGTTTGGCGTTAACGTAATATCACCTTGATGATACAACGACCTTCGACCCACCATTCCTAAAAAGTAATTCATATAAGGATGTATATAATACCCTGCATCCGTAGGCATTATGACGCCATAGATATTCTCGAGCACACATTCTTGATTCTCTGTGGTGTTGTAGATGCTGTAAAAATACTCTCTGTTACGCTCCAAACCGGTCATCGTGTACTGTTTAGTGGATGTCGTCACCGTCGTCATAGAGTCAATATGTGTACCATAGCTGAAATTCCACTGCGTCGCACTACTTGTATCCTGCCACGTAATTGTCACCGTCGAGTCGGTCATATTCAGTGTGTCTGGATTATAAACCCTCGATGGGAATTTTATAGTCATAAACAATCCCCTGTTTTGTAAAGCCTCGTTGGTCAGAAGCTCTATGGTGATCTCTCCTTCCCAGCACCATCTCTCAAAATTCCACCAGTACTGTCCGTCAGCGATACCAGTAATACGCAGCCAGTCACTATAATCCGACTCGCCCACATGACCTTCACCGTAGCACCAGAAGCCCTCACCCGTAGTGGAGCGGATAACCAGCCGCGACGAATCGCTCGGCAGATAGTCTCCCGTACCGCCCGAATCGTAGACATAATAGCACTGACCCGGAGTTACATACACTGTATCATCTCCATTCGATGTCATCACTATCGCATTGGCTTCAAGAGTTGTAAAGAATGTCGACGGAGCTTCGCACGAGTTTGTTGTACCTGCATATATCCTCACCTCGTAATCAGTATTTGGCAACAGGTTGTTCATCGAGAAATTACGCACCATCGACGTTGCCGTATACTGAAATCCTCCAACAGGACCGTAAGTGATATTCCATTGCGACGCGCCACTGTTGTCGTTCCACGTCACTGTGGCTGCAGTCGATGTAACGCGAGTCATTTTGACATTGCTCACCTCGTTTTGCGAACGGTCTATTGTAAAACAGAATCCTGGACGCACCGTACGGCTGTTACTCGTAAACCGCAAACGCAGATATCCATTACTGCTTCCCAGTCTTATATGGTCGTTAGTGGCAAAACGGTTGTACCATCCATTACCACAATCCCAATAATATGTTTCAGACGAATATGGCATATACCACATCCTGTCTTCTCCATCATACGTTTCAGAAGCATACCGTGCTTCATTGCCACCGAAAAGCCACTGACCGTCAAGAGTGAAATCACTTCCGTCATAGCTCATTATCACCAACACCGATGTATCGTTGTTGAAATAATTGTGGTTTTTGCCGCCGGCATCCCATATCTTATAGCAGGTGTTGGGATAAATGATCAGCGTGTCTATCCCTCTGAACGGCATCAACACCTCTCCTGTCGGAACTCCTTGAGTGATAAATCCTTTGCGTTCGCTGAACAGACATCCGTCGCTCGAGCCGCCATTCGTGATATAATACACATATTGCACACCTGGTGTCAAGCCTGTCAGATTGACTGTAGTCGTGTTTACATTGACACTGTGGAAGTTATCCTCACTGTCACCATAATGCACCGTCCACGACGTTGCACCGCTGTTGTCAGTCCATCCTATTGTGGCACTGGTACTTGTAACATTTGTTGCATTCAATCCGCCAATAGAGTCGTCAGCCTGTATCACTTCCAACACAAAACCTGTGCCGGTACCCGATATGTCGGACTGGAAATAGATAATAAGAGAGTCTTTAGAACTGCTGAACTCAATATTGTAGTCGTTACCGCCAAAATCCCTGTTGTTCCAGCCATCATCGATTCGCAACCTGTCCATATCATTATACATCATACAGCGACCCTTGACACGGAAACCTCTGTGGTTGGCCGTTCGCAACACCAACCGCGAATAGTCGGTATTAAAATATCCGCCATTCTTGCCGGCATCAATAACGGTGTAGCACTGACGCGGCTGCAGTAAAACAGTCTGGTTTCCACGATAAGGCATCACAATAGTGTCGGTGTTGCCCGCTGTCATAAATCCCCATCGTGCTGCAACATCACAGCTGTTTCGCTTCACGTTGCCCTCTATCGAATAGATATACTGTCGACCCGTCTCCAGACCCGCAAGCGTCACACTTGGCGTTGTCGTTGTCAGCTGATTCCATTGGATATCATCCACACTGTAGCGGAATGTCCACGATGTCGAAGATGTAGTGTCAACCCACGATATTGTCGCCCCGGTTGTAGTAACCCCCGAAACTGTAGGCGTAATATATCCGTCGTTCTCGGGTAACACATCAAAATGATAACGGGATCGATTCGAGAATGTCATCCCTATATATCCTTCCGGGAACCATTGATAATAACTGCGTTCTGTCGTCTGCGACCAGTAATAGTTATATTCGCCCCAAGCGCCGTTCCAAACAGTTTTATGTTCCAGTCCCACCTCTCCTGTTATTGTCCTGTAGCGTCCTTGCACATAAACTCCGTGACCGTCATTGAAGTTATACACTGTCGACCTATAAGGCATATCCATCAGGATTGTATCGCTTGTCGGTCCAACAAGGGTGTAACAACTATTGGGACTATATGTTTCATTATGCCATTCACCGGGGTCCATAATTACCAAAGTCGAATCGTGTTGCGGCGTAAACCAGCCGTAATCTATATGCGAGCAGGGAACTACATTATTTACAATATAATAGCGATAGTATCGACCGCTCTGCAAACCATTTATTACAGCCTGTTTTGTAGTCGTTTGAATCTCATATACCGTATCGTCGTCACCATTGTAGTATATTGTCCATCCTGTAGCTTCTGTCCTCCAGTCATCCCACGTCAGCCGCACACTCGACTCGCTCAGCGCCGTGTATTGCATATTGTTCACCGACCGCTCCTGCACAATCCGTATCACAAAGCCATCAAAGGTATTGTATGCGTTTGAATGGAAATGTATCAGCGCACGGTTGTTCCACATTCCGCACTCCCGTTGTCCGACGCCACCCAGCTCATCATATGCATAATACCAGTCCATCGTATCATAATATATTCTCACCCAGTCCTTCCTGTCATCTGTATGGCCCAGTTCATACTCAATCTCGATATAGAAATATTGCTCTCCAACTATCCACAGATACGAATCCTCGTTGTTCTCGTATTTACCCGTCCCGCCGGGGTCAAGGATAGTGTAACATCCTGTCGGCGAGATATAAAGCGTATCTGCTCCTTGATGCGGCATAATCATGGTCGTCTGCGACATTGCCGCTCCACAATACAACGACACCACCAGCATTATTCCGGCAACTATTTCTCTGATTCTACCGACATTAATATTTTTGTTCATATATCAATGTTTTTCTATCTCATTTTAAAATCTCAATTATACATCTCACACTGTTTACATACACCCTCCCACTCATAACTCCATTAATATAAAATATTGGTTACACGACACTTACAGATACATATATAATTATCTGTACATCTGCAAAAATAACAAAAACATTTCATTCCACAAAACAAATAGCCAACTCTTTTTGGGTTCATTTCATTTTCCTTTCTAAGCCAAATGAATAGAAATGTAGCAAACCATCGCACATTCTATATTACACTCATAAATGCGACAATAATAATAAAAAAAGATAAGTTCGTTTTTTTTATCTAATTATTTAATTCTCGGCAACTTATGCTCTCTGAAATATTCAGTGTCGATATAGCGTCCATCCTCGCCCGCCAACGCCTTGCGGAACTCATCGAAAGTCCTGTGCGCCATATATATCACATTATACACATCACCCACATTGTCAATAAAATGAGCGTCGCTGTCAGTAATAAAAGAAAAGCGTTTCAGGTAGGCAAACTTTTTTAAAATCTCCGCCTTCGTGATGCGGAAATTAATCTCCAGCCCGTCAGCCCTCAAGTCGGGCGGAACAAAACCAAGCTGACTCATAAGCGACGTGGTACCCTTGTTGATATGGGCAGGCACAAACAAGCCACCGATACGGTGCACCTCGTCATATATGCCGTCGATGTCGACATCAATCGCATTGAGCAGATGAAACTCCTCCTCGCCCACAATTTCCTCATTCTCATCCACTATCAGCTGATATCCGAACCTGTCCTCGTCGTTGGGAATCTTCGGCAGATGCTCGTCGAGAAACTCTTGGAAAACATCAAGTTGCGCATCGTCTTCAAAATAGCATAGGCAATGCGCCTCCTCCTGCGACGTAACCTCCACACCGCCAAGCACAAACAACCCCTGCTCACGACCAATCTTCTGCGCCACCTTAACCTGACGCGTGGTATTGTGGTCGGAGATGGCAATCATATCCAGTCCTCTCGCCAGTGCACGTTTAACGATGGCCGTAGGGCTCATCTCAAGGTCCCCGCAAGGCGAAAGGACAGTATGAATATGCAAATCAGCCTTATACGGATGAAGGTCGTCCATCTATTCAAAGTCGAGAAATCTCAACCTTTAATCAGCTCGTAAATCTTACCGGCTGTCTCAAAAGTCTCAGCCTCAGTCGAAAGGAACGGGATGCCTTCCTCATTGCTCTGCTCGAGGGTGTCATCGCTTGCCGACTGGCCCTTCACCAGGATAACGGCGGCAAGTTCCTTCAGCGAAGCGATAGCCATCACGTTCTTGTGCGTCTGCAGCGTCACCCAGATGTTACCCATCTCGGCATTACCCATAACATCGCTCAACAAATCGCTCACATAGCAGCCTTCCACCTCCTTGTCAAGTCCCTGCTCACCCGAAAGCACCTTCAGGTTCAAAGCCTCTACAACATCTTTTACTTTCATATCTTTTTGTATTTTAATTAATTTCTTAGTTTTTTGCTTTTCTATTGAATTTACAAAGATACAAAAAAAATCCATTCCTCATCCTCTTCCACTAAATAAATTTTGCCATTAACGAACAACGACAGCATCTTCCGCATCATTGCACCCTTTGTTCTTCACACCCTCACCCTCTAACTTAGAGGGGGAAAGAACGGAAAACGGAAAACGGAGAACGCGACACACCCCGGCCTTCGGCCACCCCTCTAGTAGAGGGGAGGGAAACTGAAAACGGAGAGCGCTCGATTTTCGGGCGTTCTCCATTCATTATTTTCTGTCGCCCCGTTGGGGCAGGACTACTCGTTATGGTACGGCTCGTTACGCAAAATCGTGAACGCCCTGTACAGTTGCTCGACGAAAAAAAGCCTCACCATCTGGTGGTTGAACGTCAGTTTCGACAACGACACTTTGTCATTGGCTGCAGCATACACCTCGGGGGCAAATCCAAAAGCTCCGCCAATAACAAACGTCAGATTCCTTACCCCTGCATTCATCTGTTTCTGAACATATTGCGAAAAACCTACCGACGTATGCTCTGTACCGTGCTCGTCAAGCAGCACAATACGATCGGATTTCTCCAACTGCTTCAGTATCAACACAGCCTCGCGCGACTTAATCTCCTCGGGCGACGCACCCTTTTGGTCTTTCAGCGCCGGAATGACAGCCAACTCAAAATTGACATAGTGCTTTAGCCGCTTGACATAAACATCTATGCCTTCCTGAAGATATTTCTCATCGGTCTTGCCAACCACCAAAAGTTTGATATTCATATTATAGGTTTTAAAGGTTAAAAGGGTTAAAAAGGTTTAAAAAGGTTTAAAGGGGTTGAGGGGAGGGAGTTAAGGGGAGTTAAAAGGAGTTAAGGGGAGTTAGGGAACAATACATATCATTCTTCCGTTCAAGCGTCACGAACCCTTTCATCCTTTTAAGCGAAGCGAACCTTTTCATCCTTTCAAGCGAAGCGGCCCTTTTCAACTTATTATCAAATAAATAAACGGTGCCACCTTCAGTGCCTTTTTGTAGTTTCTTCGTTCACGACGCGTTCTCGGCTCACCGTCGGGTGCCAAATCAATAATCTTATTGTAGTAACGGCTCATCATCTGCTTTGCCCCGTGCCGATGCTCATTGTAGCGTCCTGGAACAACAGCAAGTGTAAAGCCGTATGGCATAAGCAGTTGTCTGTAATCATCTATTGGCAGAATGCGTTCCGTCCAACTGCCCGTAGCAGGGTCGCAGGTGTTGTCGGCATCGAGCAACAGGTTTGGCGACTGCGACTCGACCGCCCTAGCCACATCAGCATACGTCAAGCCGCGAGTATTGTCTGCCCAGTAGTCAAGCTCCCTGTCCGACATATCAGGGTGCAGCTCTTGCACATAGTCTCTCCGCTTCTGCCAGAACCCTTTCCGCGTTTCCGTCCCGAGTTCATCCTCCTGCATCGCCCTCCGCAACCTGCGCTCCACCCTCTTGTTAAAGGGAGTCGACGCCGTGGTGAACACCATCTTCATCTTATCCGAAATGGAATGCAGCTCACCGAAAAACTCGTCCAAAACATATATGTGCTCTATCACATCCATCGCAAGCAACGCATTGGGCTTGACCCTGTTGGCTTCGCACCACTGCCGCAAAACTGAGGCGTCGCCCTGCAACATCACATCGGGCACCGCTCCCAATCGCTCCGACATCTGCTGCACCGTCTGCAATGCGTCGGCATTATAATCAATGTATATGACCCGTGCAAAACCCAGCCTTTTGGCTAGAATACTCAGTATCCCGTGCCCGCCGCCATAGTCGACAATGGTCATCTCCTCGGGCGGCATATTGCACATTGTCAGCACTCTCTCCAAGCTGGTGCGATAAATCTCCAAATAGAACTCAGCAGCATTCAACACCCTCTGCAGAGCACCCTTGCTGTACTCCGACACGGGCAGCTCCACGACATTTATCCCGCGGAGCACCTCTGCCATCCTTGTCTGTTCTGCATTCGGACTGTTCATCGTCTTTTTAGTTTCAGCAACAATTTGAATAGCGCACTATTGCACTTCGAAATCTCAAAATAAGGCGTCTGCACCGTTCCGAACGAACGATACACATACTCTACACCTTCGTCCATACTCCCTTCAAAATCAAACGACTTGGTCTTGTCGCTCAGATATTTTATCAACGCCCAGAAGAGCGTCTCGCTATGTCCGTTCTTGTGCAGCTGCAAATCTTGCGCCGACATCAGAGAATAGGCACACCTTTCGTCATACGCCACAAAACGCGCCGCCAACAGCCTGTCGTCTTCATCATACAATGAGGCGATTACGCCGTTGCCGCGTTCTGTCGCCGCCTGGCATACATTGGTGATGAAATCCTCATTCAGCACATCCTTCTCGCCTTTCGCTGCCCAATACTTGCTATGGAAAACAGCAAATTCCCGTGGTGTCATATCGAATCCCACTCTTGTCGACTGCTCATAGCGGTGTATCTTCCGCTGACGTTTCTCCACATCAAAACTCTCGAAAACCCTCTGCGGCTCGCTGATATCTTCTATCCTGTAGGTATAGCGCGTAGTCTGCTTGTAACCAGCCCAATAGAATGGCAACCAGTTCGTCACCTGCGGTGAGAAATGCTGCAAAACGTATGCCGGCTTCAGCGACTCCACCTGCTCCAGCAGCAACCTTGCCGTCAACTTCTCAAATTCAAGACGCTTGTTAGCCGACAGCCCTTCGGGATAACAATAAAAAGGACCCGAATACTGTGTCAGCTGCGGCTGAAGGATGTAGGTCATACCCAGTTTGCGCCCGTACAGATACGGCATCACGCCAAGCAGCTTATCACCGTCATACGCCATCGCCACATCCCATTGCTTGCCTTTGCATACTGCCTCCATCCACCAATATTGCAAAAACAGCGGTATGTCGGACCGCTGTTCACAGAGCATTTTATATTTCTCTTTGTTCAATATCACTGGATGATAATAGCCACACGGTTGTTAGCAATTCGACCTTCATATGTCGTGTTGTCTCCTATCGGGTCTGCTGTGCCTTTTGCCTCTATCTCAATGCGATACTCGCTGACACCTCGTGCTGTAAGTTTCTTCTTCACCTCGACGGCACGCTGACGCGAAAGACCTAAATTATAAGCCTCAGTACCTGTGTTGTCACTATATCCGCGTAGCATAACCTCCAGGCGTTCATTCTGTTGCAGATATACCGCAAGACTGTCCATCATCGGTTCCCACGACTCCACGACGGTGGCATCATTAGGGAAGAACTTCACATCAGGAAACGTCTTGGCGCCCTCTGCTGCCGACGGGAACATATTGATTTTCTTCGTACCGAAATAAAGCAGAACGCCTACGTGAATCAACTGGTCCGACGACTGCTCGGTGGTGAAGAACTCGGTCCCCTGCCAGTAGCGGTAATCGACTTGCGCCACCGACAACTGCAGCTTGTTCTTCATCTTCTTCTCCGCCGCCCACGCCTGATAGGTCTTCAACGCCTCCAACGCCTCTTCCCTACCCTGCTCTATCAGCTTGTTACGCTGGGCATCGTCGGTAATCTTGGGATTGATGGCAAACACCGCACAGATACGCATCGGCGAACGCGGAACGGTGGTCAAATAATTCATCACAGGTGTGAAATTGCCCCAATTCGGATGCTTTTCCTCTATCAATGTGGGAATTGTAGAATAGTCAAAATTGCAGAAATAGATTTTCTTTGCGTCAAAAGTAGTGAATTTCCAGATTGAATCATAATCGGCTTTGCGCACTTTCTGTTTCCCTTCAACAAACGGACTTACTGCCTTCGAGTCCTTCTTCGGCTTCTGGGCATACGTCACCGCCGGCATCATCACAGCAAGCAGCAAAACACTTATAATTACAAACTTAGAGTCTTTCAAAAATCTTTTCATCTTTTTGTCGTAATTAAATTTTTAACAAAAACGATAAAGCTCATTATTTATTGTGGTGACTTCTACAAATTATCACCCTTCAAAATTCAAAATTCATCATTCCTCACTTTGCGGATCCACCAGGGTGCCGTCCTCGCAGCACACAACTCGGGCGGGGAACTTGTCGATCATCATAAAGTCGTGTGTAGAGATTAGCATCGACACACCCGACTTCTGGTTTATCTCTGTCAACAAGTGCATTATCTCGCTCGACGTTATTGGGTCGAGATTGCCTGTCGGCTCGTCGGCAAGAATCAAATCGGGAGTATTGACCAGCGCACGGGCTATGCCAACCCTCTGGCGCTCGCCCTCCGAAAGGCGGAACGTCTGATAGCCAGCCTTGTCGGCCACACCTACTGCCGTCAGCACCTCCATAATTCGGTCGTCTATCTCCTTTTTGTTTTTCCAGCCGATGCTGCGCAGCACAAAGGCCAGATTGTCGTACACGTTTCGGTCGGTAAGCAGCTGAAAATTCTGGAAAACAATACCCAAGCGACGTCTCAGCAGCGGAACCTGACGGCGTTTGAGGGTACTCAGATTGAATCCGCATATCACTCCACTTCCCTCCTCGAGCGGACTGTCGGCGTAAAGCGTTCTAAGCAACGATGTTTTGCCTGCTCCGCTCTTTCCGATAAGATATACAAACTCGCCTTTCACCATTGTGAAATTGACGTTCCTAAGCACTACGCCTTCTTCATGACTGATTGTCACGTTATTGAGAGAAATTATCTGTTCTTGTTCCATACTTATATTTTGTGCAAAAATACTAAAAAGTGGCGACAGCAAAGCGGCTCTCATACATTATTTATTAAGAAAGTTTTAAACAACCCGTTGTATCGTCTCTGCGTTCCGCATCAACAAGCCGCGACAAGACTTCCGCTACGATGGATAAAACTCCTGACGTCCTGTAAATCTACGCCACCTACCTGTTCTTCCAGAATCCCGGCAGGAACAGTATCAACACCGTAAGGCACTCCAATCGACCTAATAGCATCAATATGCCGCAAAACCATTTCGCCATCACCGGGAACGCGGCATAACTGCCAAAACCTCCACACGCTCCAAGACCCGGCCCATAACTCGTGATGCAGCCAAACACCGCTCCCAGCGACTCGGTGGCATTGACTCCGCACAACATCAGCAGCAACACCCCTACGAGCATCGTCACCGCATAAACCACAATGATCACCATCACATTGCTGATTATCTCGTCCGACACAGGTTTTCCGTTGAGCCTAACAGGATTGTAGATGCGCGGATGTAAGCGATTGGTCAATGTGTTGCGCACGTTGCGGAACAATATAAGCACACGCATCACCTTGACACCTCCCGTCGTCGAACCCGCCATACCGCCGCACACGCTGAGCATCAGGAACAAAAACACTACCGGCGTCCACCACAGATTGGTGTCGGCAATGACGCTGCCAGTGGTGGTGACCACACTCATCGTCTGGACCACTCCATTGCGCAACGCCGCCGACCATTCCAATCCTCCTTTGAAATGCAACGCCACAACGACGAAACTGACTGCAACCATCACGACGGCGACATAAAAGCCGAACTGGTCCAACTTGCGACGTATCTTGCTCCATCTGAATGTGAACAGGTTGTAAAGCAACGCGAAGTTGATTCCACCCACAAACATCGCCGCCGCCAGAATATACTGCTGCAAAGGCGTAAAGCAGGCAATGCTGTCGCTGTAAATCGAGAAACCTCCTGTCGAGATATTCGTAAATGTCAGATTCAACGCCTCCCACCAAGTCATACCCGACAACGCCAGAAGCACTATAAACAACATAGTAAGAGCAACATATATCGTCAACGTATGCTGCACCATCGTGCGCATCGATGTGCTCGTCTTGCCTGTATTGTCGGCGCTGCTCGCCTCGGCTGTGTAAAGACTGTACTTATTCAAACCCAACGACGGCACCACCGCCAAAACCAACAAGATGATGCCGAAACCGCCCAACCATTCTGTCATACTGCGCCACAGCAGCAACGATTTGGGCAATGTCCCCACATCGGGGAAAATCGTCGCACCCGTTGATGTCAATCCCGAGAGCGACTCGAAGAATGCATCTGTGAATGAGGTAGTAAAACCAACCTTTCCGCCACTAATTTCGAAGCCAACAGCCAGAAACGGCAATGTACCGAACAACGCCAGAACCAGCCATATCAACGTCACAGTAATATACGACATCCGCTTGTCGCCGCCCGAAGACCCCGCAGGACGCGACGGCAACAGCGTCAACAGCAAAACGCCTGCAAGTATGGTTATTACGCCCGACAAGACTATGCGTAGCGACGTACCGTCACCATAATACAACGCCGGTATCAGGCACATCATCATAGCAACCCCCTCGCCCAGGAGAGGTATGCCCAACGGCCTGAATATCAAACTCAGATTGGCCCTGCCACGTTCTATGTCTATCTTCCAGTCACTCATATCTCAATTCCTCCTCCTCCAGTAGGCAGGCATCAGTACCGCCACGATAGCAAATATTTCAAGCCTTCCGGCCAGCATCAACAGCATCATCGTCCATTTGCCAATGGGCAGCAGCTGAACATAATCCAAGTTGGCACCCAGATTGTTGATGACCGGCGATGGTCCCAGGTTGCTTATATTGGCCGCCGCCATACACAACGCATTGGGGATATTGCTTCCACACAGCGTCAACACAAACGCACCAAGAACGACAAATATCAGATACAGAAAGATATACGATAATATCTTGGTGACATACGCCTTCTCCACCACCTTGCCGTTCACCTTGACACTAAGCACCGCACGGGGATGTATCATCTGCACAAAATAGTTGCGCACAAATCTCGCAAGAATCATCAACCTCTTGATTTTCAAACCTCCTCCCGTCGAGCCCGACGAGGCGCCGATAAATATCAGCAGGAATGTCACCACCGAGACCGTCATCGGCCACACCTGTGGCGGAGCGGTGTAAAATCCACAGGTGGAGACTGTTGAGGCGACGTGAAACAGTGAGAACTGGATATCGGACAACGAAAAGCCGTCGGCTACACCAAAAGCAACAAAACAGAGCACCACGGCACCACTGAAAATCAACAGATAGCGCAAAAACTCCTCGTCGCCGCGCAGCTGACGCCACTTGAAGGTGAAAAAGCAGAACAACAGCGCCAGATTGACTCCCGACAGGAACATAAACAGCGTGATGCATATCATCGAAAAGTCAGAAAAGCCCACTAAACCAGCATTATGCGTCATAAAACCGCCAGTAGAGACTGTGCTCAACGCCGTACAGAACGAATCGACAAAGCCGTTGCCGTCGGCCATCAGCAGCAGGAACAGCGACAGCGTCAAACCTACATATACCGTCCACATCAGCACCACATTGCGCGCCATTCGAGGATGCAACCGCCGCTGCAGCGTACCAGAGAACTCGGCCTCGTACAACCGTGCGCTACCTTCGTTCAAGCGATGCAAGAGAGCTACAACAAACAATATAAGTCCCAGACCTCCAACCCATTGCGATGTGCTACGCCACACCAGCAGTCCCTGCGGCACACGCTCCAAATTGGTCATTATCGAAGAACCTGTCGTCGTGAAACCTGAAAACGACTCAAACGCAGCGTCGGTAAAGCTGGTCACGCTGCTAGTGAAGATGTATGGCAACGCACCCATC
Organism: Bacteroidales bacterium UBA1217; assembly: GCA_002309335.1. Lineage (GTDB taxonomy): Bacteria > Bacteroidota > Bacteroidia > Bacteroidales > P3 > Colimorpha. The sequence continues at coordinate 20,709 of DBXH01000042.1, forward strand.
AGCGGCACAACGACCCAGATGATCGCTGTAAACCAGAAACTTTCCTTCTCGTGCAACTCATACGTAGCGCCAACCCCCAGAAAATTGCGCAGGAACAGACCTAACATCATTATTATCAGCGCCGAGAGCGACAAGCCAAACTGCGACCCGTCGCCATAGTAGACCGACACCGCGATAGGAACAACCATCGATAACGCCATAATAACCAACAGCATACCTAGCAACCTCGCTACCAATCGGAAGTTGAACTTCTGCAAACGGTCATTTATAACAGCTATCGGTGTCCGCATAAGTATCTCAATTCAAAGGGCACAAGTCACCGGCATCATTGTCAATTAAACAGTTTCGCCACTTTGTCCATCACGTTGGGCAACGCGAACACAACCACCTTGTCCATCTCCTTCAGCTGCGTGTCGCGCGTTGGCAGCAGCGTTTCACGACCTCTGATGATGCCGCCGATAGTGGCCTTGCCTTCAGGCAGCCGTAATTCGCCGATGGGCACACGCGTCGCCACCGAATGACGGCCGACGACAAACTCGATCAGCTCGGCATTCGTGCCGCTCAGCCACTTGCTGCTCACCGCATCGCCCTTCACTATGAAACGCGCTATGTAGCTGGCAGTTATCAGTTTCTTGTTGATTATCGTGTCGATTCCGATATCCTGCGAGATATTGATGAAACCGGTGTTCTCGACCAGAGCAATCGTCTTTTTGATACCGAAGCGGCGGGCGTGCAGGCAAGTGAGCACGTTCGTTTCCGACGAATCGGTGACAGCGATAAAGGCGTCGTTGTTGGCCAGGCCTTCCTCCTTCAGCAGTTCGATATCCGTCGCATCACCGTTTATAATCAGACTTTTAGACAGCACTCCGCTCAAATCCTCGCACCTCTTACGGTTCTCCTCCACCAGCGTAATCCGCTTGTCGTCCTCCAATGTCAGCGCCGCATAACGACCGATTCGACCGCCGCCGGCAATCATAACATTCTTGATTTCAAACTCATCGCTGCCGGCCAAACGCTTCACCGTCTCCATCTGGTTAGCCTTGCTGATGATATAAGCCATATCGCCGGCCTCGAAGACCGTGTCGGAATGCGGTATCACCGTCTCGCCGTGACGCAGGATAGCTACGATGCGCACGTGAAGCGTCGAATATATCTGGCTCAACTCCTTGACCGACTTGCCTTTGACGGGCGATTCCTCCTCCAGGCGTATCAGATACATCGTCAGCAATCCGCCGCTGAAATCGAAAAACTCAGTCGCTACAGTATGGTTCAGCAGGTTCGTAATCTCCTTGGCAGCAATACGTTCCGGGCACACCAGCTCGTCAACGCCCAAATCCCTGAACATCTCCCTGTGCTTGGGCGACAGCAGTTCGGCATTGGTGATGCGCGCCACCGTCTTCTTCGCTTTGAGTTTCTTTGCCAATATGCACGTTACCAGGTTGATAGACTCGTCGTGCAACACCGACAGAAACAGGTCGCAATCCTGCACGTTGGCATCCTCAAGCACCTTGGGCGACGTCGAATCGCCGACAATGGTCAGCAAATCAGTCTCCTTCTCCAGGCGCTCGAGCAATTCCGAATGTGGGTCAACAACCGTGATGTTATAATCCAACAACGTCAACGACTTAGCCAGATAAAACCCCACCTCACCATCACCAGCGATTATTATGTTCATATTTGTAAAGTTTAAAGGTTATAGGTTTGAAAGGTTAAAAAGGATTAAAAGGTTATAAAGGGAGTTAAGGGACAAAACAATCATCTTATATTGTATTCCTTTTTACGAGCCGGTTTCTTAGGCTGCCCGTCCTCAATCACCTCCATCTTATCCCTGTCGACATAAATCACCATCGCCAGGCTGATGCCTGTAATCTCGACAGCGAAATTGCCCTCCTCGCAGTCGCTCACCAGCATACCTTCCCTGCCGGCCAACGCTCCCGAGTTGATTCTCACCATCGCTCCGCGTTTAAGTTTCTCGGCCGTCTGCACCTGAACATCATATTCCGATGCCAAAAAATCCTTCATCATCTGTATCTCAAACTCGGGGATCGTCGCAATATTCTTATTGAACGATACAATACCAACAATTCCCGAAACATTGACAACCAAAGCGACCTGTTTTTCAGTTATTTTTGCAAAAACATACGACTTCAGCAGAGGCATCTCCACCCACTTCTTGCGGTCGCTCCAAGTGTGCAGCTCACGACGCAACGGAAGGTAGACCTCAAAGCCCGCCTCCTTCAAATTCTGCTCCGCTTTTTTCTCCATTCTAGGATTAGTATATAATGCAACCCATTGGGGTTCAGACGATAGCATATTATTCCTTTCTATTTGTTCTTGCAAAAATCAAACTGCAAAGATACAAAAAAATATCAATAAATAGATTTGCATCCTGCATTATTCCATAATTCCATATTTTTTTGTACCCACTACCGATTTGGGCACTACGGTGTTTTCGCAGCGGAAGTACTCACCCCCCAAAAAAACGCCATTTTCCCGCCGTTGTAACTATCTGATAATTACAGGTCATATTCTTATCATATTTTACTCTTATTTTTATCAAATTCTAATATAATTTTACAATAGTAGACAATAATAAAACTGAAATAACGTTATGGTAGGAAAATAACTAAGAAACACAAGAAAATTGAAAATTGAGAATTAAATCGAATTGAAAATTGAAAATTGAAAATTGAAAATTAAATCAAGGAACGAAAAAAAAGTTGGAACGAAGTTATAGATTATTTTATTGATTGTGAATAAGAAAACGTCTTTAACCTTTAAACTTTAAACTATAACCTTTAACCTTTACCAAAATCAAAATCAAAATTAATATAATATTATGGGAAAGATAAGTAATGGATATCCAGTAGGTTTCAGCGGGAGGGTCGGTAACGTTATCGGCTATATGTGGTGCGGCAAATGGTGCGTCCGCGCCAAGCCCGTCAACCATCACGACGCACGCAGCGAGATGCAGCTGGCGCAGCGCAACCTCTTCAAGCAGACGATAGGCTTTGCGAGCCGCGCCCGCCAAATTCTAAGGCAAGGGCTGAAGGCGCAGAGCCGCAACGTGCATATGACTGAGTACAACTACTTTATGAGCGTCAACAAACGCTGTTTCTCGATTGTCGACGGCGAGTTGGCGGTGGATTACGAGAACCTCATCCTGAGTGACGGCCCTGTGGCGCCTGTTGCCTTTGCCGCACCTCAGATGATCGACGAGACGACGATAAGCGTCGACTTCGAGAAGAACCCGCTGCACCGCGTGGCGAGGAGCAACGACGCCGTATATCTGGCGGTATATTGTCCCGAGCTGGGGTTGTTCGATTTGTCGCTCCCCTCATATCGTTATAAGAAACAGATTGTTATGAGCATCAACCGCGCCTTTGCCGGAAAGGAGGTCCATCTGTGGGGCTTCGTGCAGGACGATGATGGAAGGGCGTCGCTGAGCCAATACATCGGCAGCGGCATCCTGTCGATGGAACAGACTGAATATGAGGCTCCGGCAGAAGTGGAGATACCGGAGGAAAGTGATGAAGGCCTGTCCTATGAACATATTGTTCCGACCGAAGAGGTTAGGACAGGCCTTCCGAAGAAAAAGATTTATCAGGCTATTTCAGGCGGTTAAGGGCAGCTTGAGCGGGTTCGTAGCCGGCCTTGGCCGACTTTGAATACCATTCTTTAGCCTGCTTTATATCCTTTTTGATGCCATCATCGCCGATTTCGAGGATTGAAGCAATCATATACATAGCATCGGCGCTGCCCAACTCGGCGGCTTTCTTGAGCCATTCGAATGATTTGAGGGCATCCTCTTCAACGTAAATTCCTTCCTGATAGCAATTTGCCACCATCTTGCAGCCAAGAGTGGAGCCGTTTTCGGCAGCTTGGAGGTAGAGGTCGTAAGCCTTCTTGAAACTGAGTTTCACGCCGTAACCTTTTTCATAACAATAGCCGAGTTTACAGATGCCGTTATTGTTTCCGGCGGCAGCAGCAGTCTCGTAATAACCAACAGCCTTCTCGTAATCCTCCTGGTCAGACAAGAGGTCGCCCATCGTGACAGCAGCCTTGATATATTTATTGTCGGCGGAAGCAGCGATCCATTTCACGCCTTCAAGGCTGTCGGGTTCGCAACCGTAGCCGTTAAGATGGCAGAGTCCCAAATAGTACATTCCCGTTGCATCACCCATAGCTGCAGCGGTATCAAGGTATTGTTTGCCAAGCACTTCATTCTGCACACAGCCGTTGCCTTGAAGACGCGCCAAACCCATATAGCTGTATGCGCGTGGGTCGTCGGTTCTATTTGCAACCATCTCGAGGAGTCGATAAGCCTGCTCCGGGTCGGGTTCTGTGCCGACACCCTCCTGGAGGAACAAAGCCAGCAAAACAATGCCATCGACGTTCCCACGCTGTGCCGCGCTATAGACGCAGTTGAAGGCCTGCGAATATGCACCTTCTTCGTAAAGATTTTTGCCCAGGATATAACTGGCATCGCCGCTGCCGTTCTGATGACCAACAAGATAGTAGGTAAATGCCGAATCAGCATTTTGAGCCAAACCTCCGATACCTTCTTCGAAAAATTTACCCAACAGATAGGCAGCCTTACCGATTCCGTCAGCAGCAGCTCTGCGCAGATACGGTACTGCCGCAACAGTATCGACAGCGACACCGCAGCCTTCCATATAGGAGCGCGCCACATAATAGGTGCCCATTCCCACGCCAGCCTCGTCGGCCATCAAATAATATTCGAAAGCTTTTTCCTTGTCGAGAGGCAAGAATTGACCTATACGATGGAAGTCGCCAAGATAGCACATAGCATCGCCGTTGCCCAACTCAGCAGCACGGTTATAGTATTCGATACACTTGACCGAGTCCTTCTCAATGCCGCCATCGCCCAGCTCGTAATAAAGACCCATCTTGAAGAGGCCACTGGGGATATTGTTGTCGGCAAGAAGCTTGAAATATCCAACAGCCTTCTGATGGTCCACTCCGCCAACATACTCTCCATTCTCATAGAAATAGCCAAGTTTATAGATTGCATCGGTATAACCCATATCAGCCGATTTATTATACAATTCAAGACCTTTGGCTATATCTTTTTCGCTTCTTGAGCCGAGTTTGCCGCTGAGGTACATAGTTCCAAGCTGGTAGTATGACGACGCAGAAGCCGCCTTCTCGTAGTATTTTGCCGCCTTCTTGAAATCCTGCGCAGTCAACTCAGAACCATCCTCATACAGTTTGCCCAGAACTTCACGGCATTCAGAATCGCCTTTCTTGTCACCCTTATTCAGCATAGCTAAAGCTTGCTTGTTATCACCTTGCTGGACAAGAATCTGCGCCATATACAAATAGCCTTTCGTATCGCCATCGTCGATGAGTTCCTGCACAACCGACTTGGCGTCGTCAAGCTGGTTTCTGCCCACATAGCAGCGTGCCAATTCGAAAAGGGCGTCTTTATTACCCAAATCGTGTGCCTTGCGGTACCAGTAGGGAGACAGTTTCGGGTCGCCACCGCCGGTGAGGTAATCCTCGTCATCATATAAGGCTGCCAGAGTCATAGCGCAGTCGCCATTATTATACTGATTTGCACCACGTTCAAGCCATTGTATGGCATTATCATAGTCCTGCGGCATACCCAAACCCATATAGGCGCAACGCGACATCTCCAGGCAGGCATTGCCCTTCATATCGTTGTCTTTAGGATTTGCCAGAATTTTCTGCAACCATTCCTGAGCCTCGACATAATGTCCGCTATTCATCATCGTCGATGCAATCATCATCCGACACAGCTGGCTACCAAGAGCATCGCCCTTCTTCCAATACTGCATAGCCAAAGCGCTGTCGCGCAGATTGATATCATCAACAGCCATATACATAAGTCCAGCCAGATAATATGCATAATCAACATCCGATTGAATAGATATATAATCCGACATTATTTGCTGGGCCTTGCGTTCATCAACCGGTACTCCCAAACCCTTGTAATACATTTCAGCCTTAGAGAAGATACACCCGGGCTCATTCCAGCGCAAGCCTTCCTCGAGGTAGGCGCGGCCACTCACATAGTCTTGCTTTTCAGCATAATAATCGAACAGGCGTGACGCAGCAAAATAATCGCCTGCCTTAAAAGCTTTTTTCCAGTAATCCAAGCCCTTAGCTTCGTTCTTTTTGGCACCGTAACGTCCAAAACAATACATATCACCCATAAAGACGAGAGCATTGCCGTCGCCTTTTTTGGCTGCCTGCTGATAAAGAGCCACAGCCCTTGCCGTATCAACCGGTACGCCATAACCATTCTTATAGGATGATGCCAAAGCCGAGAGAGCTAAAGGGAGTCCCTTGTCGGCCCATTCCTTGCGAATGGCCAAACTGCGAGCTGTGTCTTTTTCGACACCTCTGCCTTTCAAATAATAAGACGAGATGTGAATCCAGGCATCGCCGCTGCCAAGTGCCGCAGCCTTTTGATACCAACTCAACGCCACAGCAGAATCCACCTGAACGCCGGCACCATTTTCATAACATTGTGCCAAGCGCACCATAGCCTTGGTATCTCCCTTCTGGGCTTTGTCCATAAGCGCCTTGTCGGCCTGAGCCCAAGATGTAAGCGGCAGCAACACCTCAAGGCATCCTAACAAAATAAAGGAAACGAGTCTTTTCATAATAGTATTATTTCATTGATTAATAATCATATTTGACTATCTAAAAGGAAGATAAATCACCTTCTTTTTTTCAAAATACGGTTCCTCAAAGAAATCGGATATATCAAACAGCTGCACCTTCTTGCGGAACGGAGCCAGTTCTTCGTCAAGGTCGCCGCCTTTAAGATAGAGTATGCCGTTGCGCAGTTTGTGATACTGACTGTCAGACACTTTACCCTTAACCCAACCTACAAACTGCGACAAATCGGTCACCGCACGCGACACGATAAAGTCGAAATCCCCTTTCACCTGCTCGGCGCGAATCTGCTCTGCACGAACATTGGTGAGCCGCAACTGCTCGGCTACACTCTGCACGACCTTGATTTTCTTGCCGATAGAGTCGACAAGATAGAAATTGGTGTCGGGAAACATTATCGCCAAAGGTATGCCAGGAAATCCTCCGCCTGTTCCAACATCCATCACGTCTGCCATCGACTTGAACCGCAGCACTTTGGCTATCGCTAAACTATGCAATACGTGATGCTCGACGAAATTGTCCATATCCTTGCGCGAGATAACATTTATCTTTGAGTTCCAGTCGGCATACAACTCAGGCAACGCAGCAAAACGCTCTTTCTGCTGCTCGGTCAGCTCAGGGAAATATTTAAGAATGAGGTCCATAGAGGGTTTGAAAGGTTGAAAGGGTTTGAAAGGTTGAAAAGGTTCTAAGGGTTTGAAGTTAAATGATAACGGATTTAAGATGAGAATAGTATATTACAAAGGGGAAATCAATATTTAGAGGCGATAATTGTGTTCCAGTTGCAACAGTTGTTGCTTGATTTCGAGGCCGTAGGCATATCCCGTCAAGGAGCCGTCGGCGCCGACCACACGGTGGCAGGGAACAATGATTGCAATCGGATTACGGCCTACCGCCCCTCCTACCGCCTGCGCCGAACGGCATCCGATGCGGCGGGCTATATCGCCATAAGTCACTGTCTGTCCGCAAGGTATGGTCAGCAGTTCGTGCCACACGGAGTGCTGGAACGAGGTGCCGTTCATCCTCAAAGATGGCATAAAATCAGGAATCCGACCTGCGAAATACAGGTCCAACCAGCGAAGCGCAGCATCAAACACGGGTGCGTCGACATTGCCCTCTAAACTCTGATTATCAACAAACCGCAGTCCTGTGAGAGCAGAGCCGTCGCTAAACAATGCTATATCACCTATCGGCGAGCAGTAGATTTGGTGCATATCACGTTATTGTTCCGGAACGATAGCGAAAAACACCAGCGGGGCCTTGGTGCCGGCATTAATCAACGAATGGGAGTGCCCCTTGGGACAATAGTGGCATTGACCGGCCGACAGGGTCTCCTCGCCCCCATCATAGAGGCAACGCGCATCACCGCTAACAATATATATTATCTCGCTGTTGGTCTCGTGGCTGTGATAGCCTATGGAGCAGCCCTCCTCGAGTCGTCCAAGCATAATCTTGTTCATACCGTCGTTGAAGGTGCGAAACATTGTCTCGCCCTCGCCACCCTTGAACTGGGGATTGGCGACCTCTTCCAGTTTGTTGAAATCTATTACCATTATCGTTTCTTTAATTTTAGCCGTTCTATGAATTCTTCTTTGCCGGGATAGCAAACGCTGCCGAATGCGGGGCTGCCATACTCCAGCACCATTGTGTCGCAGACGGGCAGGTGTATACAGTCGTCGATCAGAAGATTGTTCCACGTGCTATCGCTCATCGGTCGGCGGAGAAGGTCATAGTAATACATACCCATTGAATAACGCTTGCGACCAACAATGAAATAATCGTAATCATCTATTGAATGCATCACTCCATATCTGTTGACGCTATCGGCCGAGCCGTAATTTGTGAGCTCGATGCTGATACATCCGGCGTTGTGCAGCCGCTGACGTATGCCTTCTATCTCTTCTGGCGTAAGGCCTATGCGAAGCCCAATGGAGTCAGCATCAATCCTACCCTCTGTGCGCCAATGATGTTCAGCCTCACCGTCGGCAGACTTTGTGTGAAACATTTCCACCTTATGCCCGTCAAATTCCAAACGCATCCAAGCTCCGCTGTCAATCGCCGAGCGAGTATATTCCGCCGCCTCCCAGATTTCCTTTTCATACTTGGTATAATGATTTATAAGAGTATCTGCTTCAATGGCTTTCGCTTGTCGGTATTCCAATAGGACGGCCAAACCGCAAAGCAGGATATTGATGATGCCCCAAATGACGATGACACGCTGGAACGTGTTCTTCATCCGCAAATTGCAAAGAAAAATCACCAGTCCTATGAGCGGCAACGGGAACCAATAAACAGCAGTAAAAAGAAAGAAAAGCCACATAGACTCGTTGCCCGTGGTGACACATATCGCCACAAGCAGCGCCGTTACCAGCAGCATCACTATCCCCGCCAATGACCGTCCGATGGGTTCAATTCTTGACTGGCTATCTTTCTTCATTTGACACTTAACGTTTTGAGTTGCAGGTTTGATTGTGTTATATTGTGTCTATTTAAGATTGGTGTTTTAGCATTTCGAGTGCGCGACAGAGCTGGTCGGGGCAAGATGTGGGCTTGTCACCGCAACGGATGCCGTCGAGACGACCGATAACATCGTCGATTTTCTGCCCTTGCACCAATCGGCAGATTCCCTGCAAGTTGCCGTTGCATCCACCAAGAAAAAAGACCTGCTGGATAACGTCGTTATCGTCAGCTGTCGCGTCGATCAGCACCGAGCAAGTGCCCTGAGTTTGATATTGTATGTGTTTCATATTACAGTGGGAACTTCTTTAAAGTATTGATAACCTGCACATCGGCGGGCAGCCAGCGGACACAATCTAGTTCGTCCTTGCCGAGCCATCGCGCCGCTTCGTGTTCTTTGAGTGTCAGCATTCCGCTATTAATGCGGCATAGGAAGCAGTGCATTGTAAGGTGGAATGCAGGATAGTCCCACTCCACCGTCTGCAACTGACGCCCGATGACAATCCGCGTCTCCAACTCCTCCCATATCTCCCTCTCCAGTGCTTCCTCGCGCGTCTCTCCCATTTCAATCTTGCCACCGGGAAACTCCCACCATCCCTTCCAATCACCATAGCCCCTCTGCGTGGCGAAGACGCGTCCCTCGCCATCATAAATAACCGCCGCTACAACCTCAATGTGTGTCATCGCTAATTCAAAGAGACGGGAGTGCCTGTAAAGGACTCCCGTCTCTATTATTTTTGATTTTAAAATTATTTAAAGTACTCTACGCCGGACTCGAAAATGAGCTGGTCGTCGTTGCCGAAGATGTTCAAGGCACTGCCTTTGCTGCGGCGCTCGCTGTGGCCCATCTTGCCGAACACGCGACCATCGGGACTAGTGATGCCCTCAATGGCCATAAAGCTGCCGTTCATATTGTACTCTTCATCCATCGTCGGGATGCCATTGAGATTGACATATTGCGTAGCAACCTGACCGTTTGCAAACAGGCGGTCGATCCACTCCTGCGGTGCCACAAAGCGACCCTCACCGTGCGAGATAGGAATGACATACGTTGCGCCCAGCTCGGCTTTGCGCAGCCAAGGACTGAGATTTGAGGTGACACGCGTGTAGGCCATCTTACTCTGGTGACGACCAATGGTGTTGAAAGTCAGCGTGGGTGCGTCGGCAGCCTGAGGACGTATCTCACCGTAAGGCACAAGACCCAGTTTGACCAACGCTTGGAAGCCGTTGCAGATGCCAAGCATCAGACCATCGCGCTTGTTGAGCAGATCCATCACGGCATCGGCAATACGCTGATTGCGGAACACACTGGTGATGAACTTTGCGCTGCCTTCAGGCTCGTCGCCGGCGCTGAAGCCACCAGGAAGCATTATTATCTGACTATTGTTGATAGCCTTAACGTAGGCATCGACACTTTCACGTATCTGCTGACCGTTCTGGTTGCGGAAAACAATAATTTCGCTCTCGGCACCTGCTCGGTTGAAGGCCCGTGCGCTATCATACTCACAGTTGGTTCCCGGGAAAGCGGGAATGAAGACGTGAGGCTTTGCCACCTTGTTGGAGCAGATGTGGATGTCCTTGAAGTCTTTAAGGTCCTTAGAATCCTTAAGGTCTTTAAGGTCGTTAGCGCCGGCGGTGCGAGTTGGGAAAACACCCTCCAGCGTACCCTGCCAAGCAGCAAGGGCTTCGTCTATTGATATTTTCTCGCCAGCGACCTCAAATACTGGTTCGGATGTAACTTCACCAATTTCCTTACAATGGAACGGCAGACCTTCGGCATTGGAGACTTCAACCACTATGTTACCATATTTCTTGGCATTCAGTTCTCCGTTACCAGTTTTCAGTTCTCCGTTGAGTTTCACACCCAATTTGTTACCGAACGCCATCTTGCTGACAGCTTCGATGACGCCACCAAATCCCATTGCATAAGCGCTACGAACCTGGCCAACCTCGATTGCTTTACGCAATGCAGCATACTGGTTGAGAGCATCCTCGTAGTCGGGCATTCCAAACTCTTTCTCATCGACATCAAGCAGAACAAGTTTGCTACCAGCCTGCTTAAGTTCAGGTGTTACAACGTGTTGGAGGTCGCTGATTCCAACAGCAAAGGAGCAGAGCGTCGGCGGGACATCAATATCGTTGAAAGTACCTGACATCGAGTCTTTACCTCCGATAGCAGGCAATTTCAATCCCATCTGTGCATTGTAAGCACCCAGCAGGGCTGCAAAAGGCTCACCCCAACGGTATGGGTCGTTAACCAGTTTCTTGAAATACTCCTGGAAAGTGAGTCGCACACGGCTGGCATCGCCACCGGCGGCAGCAATCTTGGCCACCGACGACAGAACAGCATATACAGCACCGTGGAACGGGCTCCAACTCATCTGATAAGGATCCATACCGTATGACATAATCGTGACAGTATCACACTTACCATCAAGCAACGGCAGTTTGCCAATCATACTCTGCGTAGGTGTAAGCTGATACTTGCCGCCGTAAGGCATAACCACGCTACCTGCTCCGATGCTGCTGTCGAACATCTCGACCAAGCCTTTCTGCGAGCAGACGTTGAGGTCGGCCAGGGTCTTTATCCAAAGATCTTTAATGTCCTTAAAGTCTTTAGGGTCCTTAAGGTCCTTTTCCGGCATACTGACGCTGACCGTTGTCTCCTGATGAGCACCATTGGTGTCTATGAAGCGACGGGAGAGATTGACAATCTCCTTACCACGCCAATTGATGACCATACGCGGGTCCTCAGTAACGATAGCAACCACAGTTGCTTCAAGATTCTCCTCGTCGGCATACTTTAGCATCTGGTCAACATCCTTCGGGTCAACCACCACAGCCATACGCTCCTGGCTCTCGCTGATAGCCAACTCGGTACCATCGAGACCAGCATATTTCTTGGGAACCTTATCAAGATTTATCTGCAAACCATCAGCCAGCTCTCCGATAGCCACACTCACGCCGCCAGCACCAAAGTCATTACATTTCTTGATAAGCGAAGAGACCTCCTCGCGACGGAACAGACGCTGGATCTTGCGCTCCGTGGGGGCGTTACCCTTCTGAACCTCAGCACCACAAGTGGTCAACGACTTAGTTGTGTGGCTTTTAGAAGCACCCGTTGCGCCTCCGATACCATCGCGGCCGGTGCGTCCGCCAAGCAGAATGATGATATCGCCCGGATCGGAAGTCAAACGCTTCACAGCACGACGGGGAGCGGCAGCTATAACAGCACCAATCTCCATACGCTTAGCCACATAATTGGGATGATAAATCTCATTAACCAAGCCTGTTGCCAGTCCAATCTGGTTGCCATAACTGGAATAGCCGTGAGCTGCGGTTGTGACAATCTTACGCTGCGGTAATTTGCCAGGGAGTGTCTCATTGAGCGGCTTGGTGGGGTCGGCAGCACCGGTGACACGCATAGCCTGATAAACGTATGTACGGCCCGATAGCGGGTCGCGGATGCAACCGCCAAGGCAAGTTGCAGCACCACCAAAAGGTTCAATCTCAGTAGGATGGTTATGGGTCTCGTTCTTAAAATTAATCAGCCATTCCTCTTTATTGCCGTCAATAACAACGGGCACCACGATAGAGCAGGCATTAATCTCGTCCGACGGTTCCTGATCGTCGAGAATGCCGGCCTTCTTGAGACGTTTGGCGGCAAGGGTGCCGATATCCATCAGGCATACGCATTTGTCGGTACGACCCACGTATTGTTCCTTATGGTCAACAAGATACTGCTGGAACGCTCCCTCAATAAGAGGACGGTAGAAGCCGTCGTCGAAATGCACATCCTTCAACTCCGTTGCAAACGTTGTATGGCGGCAGTGGTCGCTCCAGTAGGTGTCGAGAACCCTGATTTCTGTCATTGTAGGATTCCTCTTCTCTTCATCGTGGAAATAACGCTGAATGTGCTTAAAATCAGCAAATGTCATAGCCAAGCCAAGACTATCATAGAGTTCCCTAAGCTGAGGTTCCGCCATATCCTTAAAGCCATCGAACACCAACACATCGGCAGGCTCGTCAAAATGGTCTACCAGCGTATCAGGCTTAACCTCGTCAGTCAATCTGCTGTCAACCGGGTTGACACAGTGCGAAATGACTGCCTGCTTCTGGGCATCAGTCAATGCACCGCTGATAACGTATGTCGTAGCCGATTTAATAACAGGATGTTCGGCATCGTTGAGCAAGCAGCAGCATTGCTCCGCACTGTCGGCACGCTGGTCGTACTGGCCAGGGAGATACTCGACCGAGAAAACAAAATCATTATCCTGAGTCGGGAATTTCTCTTCGTAAACATCATCCACCGGAGGCTCTGAAAATACAGTTGCCAAAGCCTTGCCATAGGTCTCGTCTGAAAGATTCTCGATATCATAACGTATCAAGACACGCACATTGTCGGCCTTGATGTTGAGATAATTGAGCATTTCACTCTTCAACTCATTAGCCTTAATGCTATAAGCAGGCTTTTTCTCAACATAAATTCGTCTTACTTTATTCATATCTTTTATTATTAATTTTCAATCATTTTGCATTATAAGTAGACTTGAGCAAGTCAATGTCCCACCCCTCCTTGTTGCGAGGAGCGACATCGGAATAAAAATCAAGAATACGTCGCATATCGGCATCAAAGTCGCCGCTGACATCAATCAGGGGCCCCACACCCATATGGCGAGTCTTGTAGTTGATATAGGTCACAGCCACCGGCACTTTTGCCTGTACTGCAATCTCATAGAATCCACGTTTGAAACGTTTCACTTTCTTGCGTGTGCCTTCAGGAGTAATAATGATCGTCAAATCATCGTTTTTTGAAAACGCCTCAACAGCCTTGTCCACCATGTGATTACTGCGGTTACCGCGATCAATCGGCAAGGCCCCGCTCCGTTTCAGAAAATGACGCAAAGGAAATACAAAGAACTCTTTCTTGATAAAGAAGCGTCCGCTGAGTCCCATATGCCATACACACGAAGCACCAAGCAGGAAGTCGTAGATGCTTGTGTGCGGAGCCTCGATAAGTACACAATGGTGAAGACGACGAAGTTTATCTTCATCAGGAAGGTCATACTTCCATCCAAACAACTTTACTATTGCCACCCAAAGTTTTTTCATCTTCCACCGTTCATTTGCTTTCTCAATTGCTCGGCAGCTTTCTTGTCACCTTTCTTTTCAAGTCCATTTGCATAAGCGCTATAGAATCCGTAAACAGCCGAATTCTGGTCGCTACCCTGTGACATACGGAGCTGCACATAGATATTCAAACCCTCCTGGTCCATCAAGCCTTTGTCGAGCATAGCGTTAATTTCATTCAGCGCACCATTGACATTCCCCTGCTGGGCATAGAGCCGTGCCGTTATCGAGTAAGCAAAAGCATCCTGACCCTTAGCCTTGATTTTGTCGAGCAAGGCTGCTGCATCTTGCTGTTTGCCGCTATTAAGATAAGCATAAACCAATATTTGGTTAGCCTGCGGATTGTTAGAGTCTATCGCCAGCAGTTTGTTGCAGCATTCTATCGCCTTGTCTGCCTGTCCTTGCTGCAGGTAGATATTGGCCAGATTCGACAGAGCCGTCTCGTTGTCTGGCATTTGCTGCAAAACTCTTTCAAAGAGGACCACGGCACTGTCCACATTACCAGCACGCATCTGTTGTACTGCGTTATAGTCGTCCATCGTCTGGCGTTTCAGCACCAATGCAATGGGCTTGCCGTCAACATCGACGGTATGAACACAGTCTTTCGGCGGAAAATTAGGACCAAGCAGATACTCGCCCGATATGCCTGTAATCGGAAACACCAAATAATCCCATTCATATTCATACCGTTGCGCCCAGCGCACAAAACGTGTTGCAAACCGAGTAGAGTCATTTCTAAGGAAATACCTCGTCGACTCGACGTGCCACGAGCCCACCAGCGTTTTCTCGCCATCTGGCTTAGGTTCGGCATTGGCGACGACCCACTCCGTAGCCTCACGCATAGAATGGTAGTAATAGTCAAGTTCATAGTGGCCAAAGGCTTTTTTGACACCGCCACCCAATTCGTTGAAATACACATATTCGTAAGGATGGTTGCGCACCGTGTGCAATGCCGGAGGAACCAGCAGCAAGAACGGCACAGCAGCAACCACAGCCTCAACAATGTGTTTCTTACTCTTCTTGCCACACCAAACGGCAAAAGCATCGAAACCAAGTCCTGCGGCAACAGCCATAGGAGGATAGGTAAACAGCGAATGACGCCAGCCGCCGTATACGTTGGCACCTGTGACGACGATCCAGAAGACCGGGAAGAGGAAGCAGAAATAGATCATTATGCTGTCGATGCGACGTTCTTTCGAAAAAGCGCCGAAGAACGGATACAACAACCAGCCGATTATGACTGCCAACGGGATAGTCATCAACATAAACTTAGGCGTATAATACCACGGCAGCGTACTAGACATCACCATCGTGCCTTCGAAAAGCTGCCGCAACTGCACGTCGAACTGCGACATCAACTTAAAGCTCTCTATACTGTTATGCACAGGGTCCTGCATCGCATAAGGCCACAGCAGAAGACCTGAAAAGAATCCGGCCAGGCACACCGCGACAGCAGCGACAATAGCCTTGCCCACGGTGGCACCGCCCACATAGCGGCCATAGCGAATCAGCCACAAAAGGCCCCACAGTCCCATATAGCCCACCACGATGAGGGCACCGATACGGTTGCTCACACCCAAAGCCAGCGACAGCGCCAGCATAAAGAGCGTCAGAGGGTTGAACTTAGGCGTGTTCTTCAGCATCATAACCACTACAAACAGCGCCACTATAAACACCGTCCACACCACACCTGCCGTCTTGAACAGCAGCGGAGATGCTATGACAATAAGGAATATTGTCAAATTACGCGTTGCCTTGTCCGAGAATGCCTGCTGAGGATAAGTCACCTTGGCGGTCGCTTTTTTGCCCTTGCCGGCTGCCTCTTGAACAATTTGTGGCGCAATTTGGCGGAAGAACATCATAATATAGTATATGCTCATCACCACACCGGCAGCCATAGGAATATCCTTGGGATTGTTGAACGAATGGCCCAACAGTCGAGGCGAGAAGAATAGCAGGAGCACTGCAAACACGCCTGCACGCCAGCCGCCCATACGATAGGCAATCAGACCGCCGAACAGCACAATGAGCCAACCCAGCAAAGAGTTGCAGATGTGGCGCGTGCGAGCGATGTCGTCAATGCCGAAAGTCTGGTTTATCCACTCTGTCACGACATCGAACGAGCATCCATAATACTTCAAATTCCAGTTCTGGTCCTTGCCGTTGAGGTTGACCACATCCATCATACAGGTTGTGTCCGTGCCGTCCGATTTGTAATAGTCCATCACAAAACGACCCTGCGGAATCTGGAATTTGTCCTCGTCGCCGCTATTGCCGGCGCTGCGGCTCATAAGCGGCATAGCGAAAAACAACACCGCGGCCAAGCCGACAAACAGCCAGAACCACACATTGTTCTTATTCTCCGAAAAAAGCTTTTTCATTCTTGACAATTAGTTTTTGTATCTTTTTCTGATTTTCATCAATTCAATAGGCGCCTTGAAAAAATCGCGGCTTTTCAACTGCGAGCCGTCAACATCTTCCCATTGGAACAGCGGGAACTCGTATATTTTATGCATAGCCTGCTCAGCGCCATACTTTTGTTTGTAACGGGCAAGCAACTCGACGTCAAACAGCCATCGCGTGATAAACTGTTCTGTAAAAATAGATTCCACCACCTCACGCTTGAAGAGCTTGGCTCCGCATTGTGTATCATAGACGGGCAGTTTTAGCATCATCGAGGCTACGGTAGCAAAGCAACGGCCAAGATAATGACGCATAGTTTTGCGTTTCACATTTGCGCCCAAACGCATCAGTCTCAAGCCCATAACCACATCATAGCCTTTATCCGCCCATTCCACCATAGGTAGTATTTCATTCAGCGGAGTTGCCAAGTCAGCGTCCCAGAATGCAATATACTCTGGATTATAATGCTCTGCAGCATATAGCATACCCTTGCGTACCGCCTCGGCCTTACCGCCGTTGGGCTGTATGTCAAGCAACAACAAGCGTTCATTCTTCGATGACAGCGACTGCAATACCTCAAGCGTATTGTCCTTACTGCCGTCGTTGGCAAAGAGAAAGGCAACATCGTCGTTCCGCTCCACATACTCGATGAAATCATCCTGACGCAAACGTTTCGACTCGTTATAACAGGGCACTACAACAATGGTTTTCATTCGATTAAGTTTTAAGCGAGATTAAATCTTTTCTTGTACGCCTTCATAGTATTCTGCAAGAGAGAGACTATAGTCAGCGGTCCAACTCCGCCGGGCACAGGTGTCACCCAGCTGCACTTGGCATCGACCTCGCTGTGCTTCACATCGCCAATGATACGGTAGCCGCTCTTCTTAGTATCATCGGGAATACGATGGATTCCAACATCGACCAGCACCACACCGTCCTTCACCATATCGGCGGTGACAAACTCCGGCTTGCCGATAGCTACAACTAGTATGTCGGCCTGACGGGTCAAGTCGGCAAGGTTCTTGGTGCGGCTATGGCACAAAGTTACAGTACAGTTGGCACCTTTCTTGTTGCGCGAAAGCAGATTGGCGACAGGCGTACCCACAATATTGCTGCGGCCCAGCACCACACAGTGCTTGCCCTCGGTTTCAATGTTGTAATGCTCAAGTATAGAGCACACTCCCATCGGGGTGGCAGGCAGGAAAGCGTCCTCGCCAAGCACCATACGACCGATATTGATAGGTGTGAATCCATCAACATCCTTATCAGGAGAAATAGCGTCTATCACCTTCTGCTCGTTGATCTGCTTGGGCAGAGGCAGCTGGACGATAAATCCGTCGATATCATCGTCATTGTTAAGGAAATCAATGGCTTTAAGCAATTCCTCTTCCGACGTGTTGGCCGAATAGCGGTAAACCGAGGAGGTGAATCCCACCTCGTGTGATGATTTCTCCTTGTTAGCAACGTAAGTCTGGCTGGCGCCGTCGTCGCCTACAAGAATGGCTGCCAAATGCGGCGGACGCATACCTTTTGCCGTAAGCATTCTCACCTCATTAGCTATCTGATCTTTAATTGCGATTGATGTCTGTTTTCCATCAAGTAACTGATACATATTGTTTAAGGGTTAAAAGGGGTTTAAAGGTTACAAAGGTTATAAAGGTTGTAAGGGTTGTAAAGATTAAAAGGGGGTTAATGAATATCTATTTCGAACTAAAACATTATTTCAATTCGCAAGGCCTATCTTCTTCTGCGCGGCATTGGCAGTTTGCCACCTTTGGTCGATACAGCCTTCATCATCTTCCGTGTGTCCTCAAACTGCTTTACCAGGCGGTTAACCTCCTGGATGGTGCGGCCGCTGCCTGCAGCGATGCGTTGTTTCCTGCTGCCGTTCAGACAATTTGGATTGCGGCGCTCGTAAGGTGTCATAGAACCTATTATCGACTCTATCGGAGTAAAAGCGTCATCACCGATCTCAACGTCCTTAGTCAATTTACTCATTCCAGGTATCATTCCAAGCAAGTCTTTCATATTACCCATCTTCTTGACTTGAGCAATCTGAGCCAGGAAATCATCATAGTTGTATTCATTGCGAACCAGTCGTTTCTGAATCTTGCGTGCCTCAGCCTCATCATATTGTTCCTGTGCGCGCTCAACCAACGACACGACGTCGCCCATTCCAAGTATGCGGTTAGCCATTCGATCGGGATGGAACACATCAAGGGCGTCCATTTTTTCTCCGATACCGACGAACTTGATAGGCTTTTGCACGGTGTAGCGGATTGTAAGTGCAGCACCGCCACGGGTGTCGCCATCAAGCTTTGTCAACACAACGCCATCATAGTCAATTCTTTCATTAAAAGCCTTTGCCGTATTGACAGCATCCTGACCAGTCATCGAGTCGACCACAAAGAGCGTCTCCTGCGGGTTGAGCGAGGTCTTTAATCTGGCAATCTCATCCATCATCTCCTCGTCGACAGCCAGACGGCCTGCAGTATCGACAATCATCACATTCACACCCTTCAAGCGTGCCTCTTGCAGCGCATCCTTGGCAATCTTCACAGGGTCGTTCACTCCAAGCTGCGCAAATACCGGCACTCCGACCTGCTCGCCAAGGACCTGCAACTGGTTGATAGCTGCCGGACGATAGACGTCGCCAGCCACCATCATCACATTGCGGCCTTTTTTGTTCTTCAGATAATAAGCCAGCTTTGCGCTGAAAGTCGTCTTACCAGAGCCCTGCAAACCAGCAATCAAAATCACCGCCGGACTACCCTTCAGATTAATATCCACAGCCTCTGTTCCCATCAGCTTAGTCAACTCCTCGTGGACAATCTTCACCATCAACTGGCCCGGCTCTATCGACTGAATCACATTCCGGCCCATCGCTTCCTGCTTCACCCTGTCGGTAAACTCTTTCGCTATCGGATAGCTTACGTCGGCATCCAAAAGCGCCTTACGCACCTCCTTGACGGTCTCGGCAATATTGATGTCGGTAATCGAACCCTTGCCGCGAAGTGTGTGCAACGCTTTTTCAATCTTACTGCTTATATTCTCAAACATATCTATTTTATAATATTATTTATTTTTCAAAAATACACCATCCAAATTCCTATACACTCAAACGCATTCAAGCATAGAGAAACTTGTATTACAATTTATTACCGCACCTTATGCACACTGCAAATGCACACAAGGCACAGTTTTTAACGACTGCAAAAATAATAAAAAAAAGCCAATTTATAGTATTTTTTTTCATCATTATGAAACTTTTTTTCAATTTATTCGTTATTGTGAGCAAAAAGACCGATTATAAAGTAATTTTTCATATATGAGACAGCTAAAGATTACCCATTCCATCACAAACCGCGACATCAAATCGCTCGACAAATATCTACAAGATATTTGCAGCGAGGAGCTGCTGACACCTGAAGAAGAGGTGCAGCTGGCTCAGCGCATCAAAGCTGGCGACCAAGCCGCGCTCGACCGGCTTACAAAAGCCAACTTGCGTTTTGTTGTCTCGGTGGCAAAGCAATATCAGAACCAAGGTCTCAGCCTCCCCGACCTCATCAACGAAGGCAATGTAGGACTTATCAAGGCTGCCAAGCGTTTCGATGAAACTCGCGGTTTCAAATTTATTTCCTATGCTGTGTGGTGGATTAGACAATCTATTCTTCAGGCAATTGCCGAAAACTCACGCATCGTGCGACTTCCCTCCAATCAGCTTGGTGCTCTCAACAAACTGAAAAAAGAGATATCCAAACTCGAGCAGAAACTTGAGCGTCCGCCATCGGAAGAGGAGCTGGCCGAGATGCTCGACATACCCGAAGACAAAATCAAAGCAATACTCGGAATATCAGGCCGTCACATCTCTATCGACGCACCTCTGGTAGCCGACGAGGATGTCAACTTTGTCGATGTGCTGCCAAACGAGGATACTCCTGCGACCGACGAAGCTCTGATGCAGGAATCGCTCTCACTCGAGATAGAACGCGCCCTCTCTTCTCTAACCGAAATCGAACGCGACGTCATACGTATGTACTTCGGCATCGGTATGCCGCATGCCTTAAGCCTCGACGAGATTGCTATGAAATTNNNGAACGTGTGCGCCAGATCAAGGAAAAAGGCCTCAAGCGTCTCAAATCGAGCTCAAAGAGCAAACATCTGATAGCCTATTTGTAATTCGTTTGAATATAACAATAAAAAAAGCAGCCGATCGGCTGGTTTTTTTTTTTTTNNACCCAGCCGATCGGCTGCTTTTTTTTTTATTCTTTACTTCTCCGATGGCGTCACAAAAACAGGCATAAGGAATATGTTAAAATTAAGTTAATTCTTTACAAATTGCGAAAGTAGGTTGGGATAGAATCGACCTAGTATTGACCCAGAGTTGACCCAGAGATACAATCTAGCCTAAATGTTAAATAACGAAAGTTAAAATTAAGTTAAAAACTGAAAGGATTTAACATTTAGAGGTCGGCGTCGGCATCCGTTTCTGGTATGATATTACTCATATCAGGATGTATAGGATAGACATTTTCTTTCACTATCGTTCCCGGGTAGCGGTCCTTGATACGTTGCATTAGGACAAAAGCATCGAGTTTGTTTGTGAAATCGCCAACCTTGACTCTGAAATTAGGTTCTGTAAAGATAATATAAACCTCAAACTCAGGATATTCCTCCTTAAATTTAGCCTTAAGTTCAAAAGCTTGATTGCGCGAATTCGGTCCCGAAAGCGCAGCTATCTGCACCCTGTAGCCGGGCACAGTACGCATACGTTCATTAAACTCTATATGCTTCTTGACCAATTCAGACACCTGCACATCGCCTGTTATCTCCACCCTACCCTTGCGTGTCTGCGCACAAAGAACCTGCGCCGACAGCAACGCACATAGTGTCAGCAATATAACCTTCTTCATCCGAATGCTTTTTTATCTTGACTGCGAGCCGATCTGTTCAGGACGGATTGAGAGAATAGGATGCTTAGACAAATGCAGCATCTGCTGGGCGTAGTTACCTATAAGCCAGCTCGTAAGAGCTTTCTCCTGCTCCGTCATAATAACGATAAGGTCGGCATTGATTTTGTCGGCATACTCGAGCGTCGTAACCGTGAGGTTTTTCTTGGCATCGACATACTTCGTGGTATGTTTGACATCATATTTGTCAAGGTATTTCTCCACCTGTTCGACATAGCCATTCACCAGTCCTTTAATATCCTTGGAATCAGATGTATACAATCCGAGAAGATGAATAGTAGAGCCAAATGTCTTAGCCATACGAGTGGCAAATGGTACTTTCTGGCGGGTTTCGGTGGTGCTATCCAAAGGAATAACAATGTTTTCCAAGTCCTTACGGAAGTCGAAATCCTCACGCACCGAGAGTACAGGAACCGGCGATTCGGTAATTGTGCGGTAGGTGTTCTTGCCAATCCAATTGGTCTCGAACCCCGACATACCGTGAGTGCCCACGACAATCATAAGCGCCTCATCCTCTTCGGCTTGGGCGGCAAGCTGTTCCGACACCTTGCCTTCGCGGATCACATATTCAAGCTTTATGCCTTTCAGAAGGTGAGCCACACCAGCATTGCGACGCTCTATTTCCTCACGGAGAGGAGTTTCATCCTCGCCCTCTTTTTTGACATAGACAAGACGGATGTCACTTTGCCATTTATTTGCAATATCTATCGTCAAATCGACAGCGTTGGCTGAGCCCGTAGAGAAATCAAATCCAACAATAATCTTGTTCATAAAACGCGTTTTTAACGGTGATTAATCGGGTACAAAGGTACGAACATTTTTGAAACTGACAAAATATTTCTGAAAAATTAGCAATTTTGACTTTTTTTAAAGGCAAAAAAATGCTCTCTTCAATCATTTTCAACAACAAGATATGCACGATTATTTTATTATTTTCCAATAATTTATATCAAAGATGTTAATAATTGTATAAAAAAAATACATCTGTTAGCAAAAAAAAACGTAAATTTGCATTTTATAAATAATAGAACATTACCATAAAAACTAAATAGAACGCAATTATGACAGAAATCTGGTCAGCAGTATTAGTCTTAAGCATCACAGGAGCCATATTCGCTATGGTACTCTACTTTGTGGCACAGAAATTCAAGGTTGTTGAAGACCCTCTTATCGATGAGGTTGCAGAGGTTCTACCAGGCGCAAACTGTGGCGGCTGCGGCAAAGCAGGATGCCGCGCTATGGCAGAAGCATTTGTAAAACAAGGCAATATGGATGGTCTGAGCTGCCCCGCTGGAGGAGCGGAAGTGGCCAAGAAAGTCGCCGCCCTGCTGGGATGCACTCCCGAAGAGAAAGAACCGCAAATCGCAGTGGTGCGCTGCAACGGAAGCTGCGCCAACGCCACCGCTAAGACTCATTACGACGGCCTGCAGGACTGTGCTTTCGCCAACAGCCTTTATACTGGCGAAAGCGGCTGTGCTTTCGGATGCCTCGGTCTTGGCAACTGTGTTCGCGCCTGCCAATTCGACGCACTATCTATCGACCCCGAGACTGGTCTGCCGGTTGTTGATGAAGAGAAGTGTGTAGCTTGCGGCGCCTGCACGAAAGCCTGTCCGCGCGGCATTATAGAACTACGCAACAAGGGAATGAAGAACCGCCGCGTTTACGTTGCCTGCCGCAACAAAGAGAAAGGCGGTGACGCACGCAAATCGTGTTCAGCAGCATGCATAGGTTGCGGCAAATGTGCCAAGACCTGTCCCTTCGGTGCCATCACCGTTGAGAACAATCTGGCTTATATCGACTTCAACCTCTGCAAATCGTGCCGCAAATGCGTTGCCGAATGCCCCACTGGAGCCATCCACGCTGTCAATTTCCCACCCAAGGTGGAACGTCCGGCAGCACCGGCCCCCACAGCCGAGGCCCCCAAGCCCGAAGCAGTACCAGCAAGCAATAACCAAACCCAAGCTTAAATCCTACACACGATATGAAGACATTCGCCATGGGTGGTGTCCACCCCGAAGAAAACAAAATATCCACCGCTGCAGTCATCGAGGAATTCCCTCTCCCAAAAACTGTAGCCATACTGATGAACCAGCATCTGGGCGCTCCCGCCACACCCTGCGTAGCCAAAGGCGACAAGGTGAAGGTTGGACAGCTCATCGGAAAGGCTGAGGCTTTTATGTGCGCCAACGTCCACTCGCCATTCAGCGGCACGGTGGCAAAAATAGACACTTGTAAAGACGCTTTCGGTCTTGCCAAGCCCGCCATTTATATAACTGTTGAAGGCGACGAATGGGAAGAGAGCATCGACCGCACTCCTGACATAAAGCGCGAGTGCTCCCTCGAGCCGAAGGAAATCGTCGACAAACTCAAGGAGATGGGCGTTGTCGGTCTTGGCGGCGCCACCTTCCCGACACATATCAAATATTCTATTGCTCCCGACAAAAAGGCGGAATACCTAATTATCAACGCAGTCGAGTGCGAACCTTATCTCACCTCCGACCATCGCGTTATGATGGAGCACGCCGAAGAAATATGCATCGGTGTAAGCATCCTGCGCAAAGCTCTCGGCGTACCCAACGCCTATATCGGAATCGAGAACAACAAACCCGAACCTATAGCTGTAATGAAAGCCATGGCAGCCAAGTTTGAGGGCATTATCGTAGAGCCGCTTAAAGTCAAATACCCACAGGGTGCTGAAAAACAGCTTATCAACGCCATTACCGGTCGCTGCGTACCTTCGGGCAAACTGCCTATCGACGTTGGATGCGTGGTGAGCAATGTCGGCACATCATACGCTGTCTATGAGGCTATCCAGAAGAACAAACCTCTCATTGAAAACATACTTACCGTTACTGGCAAGAAACTTGAATCACAACACAACTACCACGTTCGTTTCGGTACTACATACAACGAGATCATCGCCCACGCAATGGGCACCCTGCCTGAAACGACAGGCAAGGTCATCAGCGGCGGTCCGATGATGGGTAAGGCTGTCAGCAACCTCGACGGCCCCACCACCAAAGGTGCCTCGAGCGTTCTCGTAATCGACGAAAGCGAGGCTACCAGAGCCGAAGAAAGCAACTGTATACGTTGTGGCAAATGTATGAACGCCTGCCCGATGGGACTTGAGCCCTATCTCTTCTCCGCTTTGGTCAAAAACCGCCGCATCGAAGAGGCTGGCGCCCACAACATCCTCGACTGCATAGAATGCGGATGCTGCTTCTTCTCCTGCCCGGCCAACAAACCTCTGCTCGACGAAATACGCCTCGGCAAGAATCTCTATCGTGGCATTCTTATGGCCAAAAAGAAATAACACAGAAACTATTAATTATTTTAGAATACAATAATAATATAATATGAAATTGCTAAATGTTTCCGGTTCGCCCCACGTCCACAGCGATGAATCTACAAAGAAGATTATGTGGCGTGTCAACCTCGCTCTGGTGCCAGCACTCATCGTCGCCATTGCTTATTTTGGACTCAACGCACTACTTATCAGCATTGTTTCAGTAGGTAGCTGCATCCTATTTCAGTGGCTAATTGAAAAATTCATTCTCAAGACTAAATCCACTATCTGCGACGGCTCGGCTGTCGTTACCGGCTTGCTCCTGGCTTTCAATGTGCCGGCGACACGCGAGATGATCCTTCTCGTTATCATTGCCGCCCTAGTAGCCATCGGAATCGGCAAAATGAGTTTCGGAGGCCTGGGCAAAAACCCGTTCAACCCTGCTCTGGTAGGACGTGTGTTTATGCTCATCTCTTTCCCTGTTCAGATGACCACCTGGCCCAAACCCAATTTCAACGGCGAATTCTTCTCGATAGCCAGCACCCCGACCACCGACATAACCACGGGAGCCACCCCGCTGGGTTTGTTTAAAGAAGGTGGGCTCGAGGCTGTTCCCGACATCTGGCATTATTTTATCGGTCATATGGGCGGCTCGCTCGGCGAGGTGTCGGCTCTGGCAATCCTAATCGGTGCCATCTACTTGCTCTGCCGCCGCATCATCAGCTGGCATATCCCCGTGACCTTCATTGGAACAGCATTCATATTCAGCGGCATCCTCTGGCTGTGCGACAAGACTGCGTTCCTCGACCCAGTCACCACCATCCTCACGGGCGGTATTATGCTTGGAGCCTGCTTTATGGCAACCGATATGGTAACATCGCCTATGACCAAGGCCGGTCAGCTCATTTTCGGTTTCGGATGCGGCCTGCTCACCATCATCATCCGCAATTGGGGCAACTACCCCGAAGGCGTCTCTTTCGCCATACTGCTGATGAACGCTGTCACACCGCTCCTCAACCGCTGGTTCAAACCCAAACGCTTTGCTGTTTAATGTTTAGAGTTTAATGTTTTAAAGATTAAAGAATTATGGCAAAAAAAGCAGAATCATCACTCATAAATATGCTCCTCTCGCTGACCCTTATAGCTCTGGTGGCAAGCCTCGCACTTGCTCTGGTCAACAACGTCACGAAAGGACCCATCGAGAAGGTTAACCAGGAAAAGGTTGCCAACGCCATCAAGAAAGTTCTCCCTGAGGGAATTGAATATACCATACAAAGCGACAAAGTCAGCGTGCAGACCGACAAAGGTCCTGCCGAGGTGATGCGCTACACCGCTGTCGACGCTGAAGGCAACACCGTAGGCAAAGCCATCGAATCGTTCGACAATAACGGTTTCGGCGGCAAACTGACCGCTATGGTCGGATTCGACGCTGAAGGCAATATCTCGGGCTATGAGATTCTAGGCTCGAGCGAGACCCCCGGTCTTGGCGCCAAGGCCGACAAATGGTTCCAGAAAGACGGCAAAGGCAATGTTATCGGCAAAAACCCCGCCAACAACAACATCACCGTCAGCAAGGACGGCGGCGAAGTCGATGCCATCACTGGTTCCACTATCACTTCGCGCGCTTTCTGCCGCTTGATTGAAACAGCATACAATGCATTTGAAAACGAAAATGGAGGAAATGAATAATGAAAGCATCTGACATCATCAAAAACGGTCTTATCAAGGAAAACCCCATCTGGGTCCTTGTTCTCGGTATGTGCCCCACGCTGGCCACAACCACATCGGCAATCAACGGCCTCTGTATGGGTCTTGCCACGACTTTCGTGCTGATGTGCTCCAACGTTGTCATTTCGCTGCTCAAGTCGGTGGTGCCCGACAAGGTACGTATCCCCTGCTTCATCGTAGTCATCGCAACCTTTGTCACCATCGTACAGATGGTTATGCAGGGCTTCATTCCCGACCTCTACGCATCACTCGGACTTTTCATCCCTCTCATCGTGGTCAACTGCATCGTGCTGGGACGCGCCGAGGCCTTTGCTTCAAAGAATAATGTTTGGCACTCTTTCCTTGACGGTCTTTTCATCGGACTTGGTTTCACATGGGCTCTCACCCTCCTCGGAATCGTCCGCGAGGCTCTTGGTGCCGGCAGCTTTTTCGGTGTCAATTTCATTGGAGGCGCCGACGGTATGTTGCTCTTCATTCTCGCTCCCGGCGGCTTTATCTGCCTCGGATTGCTTATGGCTTTGATAAATTTTATTCGCAACAAATCAAAAGCTTAACATATATTTAACATTTTTTATGATTTTTTGCTGAACTTTTTTGCCCTCTTAATCTACTATACAGGCAGAGAGTGAAAATAAAATCATTAACAATATAAATTTTATAATATGAAAAAAGTTGCTTTTCTTCTGAGTTTTCTCTTTGTGGCAGCCATCACAATGGCACAGGAAACCGAAGTTACAATGACGCAAGCAAATAACGGCGGAACCTATTCAATGGTCACATATTTGGAAAACTATTTTCTGGTCGTCAATTCAGAAGGCGATGGTTCAGGAAAATACACCGACGGCCCCTATAACAGATGGATTACCATTGACTCGGGCACGTGTGAAGGTGCATTGGGAATGAGTTTGTATTTCAATTCATTTGATATTGATCCAGGAGACACATTGTTTATTCACGACGGTCCAAGCATAAATTCACCTGTTTTACTGGCCTGCAACAACAATCTAAACCCGCAAATCAACACTTCTATATTCCCTTCACCTTATAATGCGTGCAAATGCCTCACAATTAGATTCAAGACAAATGGTGATGGCAATACCGGTTCGGGATTCAGTATCAATGTTGCTTGTCGCGACAAATGTGAAACAATCACACCTGTTATAGACTCATTCTATTTCAAAACACGCAATGGCGTAATTATCGACACTGCATACACACGAACAGTAATACAGGTTGACACCAACTGGAATTCCGACTCTTCAGCATTCACTCTTGACTCTCAGTTTTTCAAAGGAATACACCTGTGTTTGGGTGAAGGTTTGATATTATCAGCCCACGGCGAATACACAAACCATTACGGATATGGCCCCTCTGATGTATGGTCGCTGTTTGAGTGGAATCTTGGCAACGGCGATGACACATCGGGCATTTGTCTCACAAAGGTGCCTGTAATATATCGAGATCTTGACTGCTATGACGTTACATTACGCATTACAGATAGTAAAGGATGTCGTTCAACTATTATGGAGTCGGCGCGTGTGCGTATAGCACAAAACCCGATCAAGACCATATACGACCTTAACCCAATCTGTACTACTGACTCATCAATTGTAAACATCGGATATGAAGGCGGCAATGCAACAATTTCAATGAGAAAAATCTCCTTTAACAAAGCGAAATCCCGGTCATTGGAGTGCAGGACATTCTTGCCCGATGGAACAAATAAAAACTGTCCAGACCAAGATAATGAGGGATGTTTCCGCGCTACAATCTCATTTGACGACTTCCCCTCGGGACGTACAGTGAATTCGCCTGCAGACATTTGTTCCATATGCATCAACCATGAACACTCTTGGATAGGCGACTACAATATCAGTATTATATGTCCAACCCAACAAAAAGCAGCTCTAAAATACGGCAATCCAAGCTATGACCATTCTTACAACAAAGATACAGTACCTGCAGGTACTTGGAGCACGAGCAGTCTTAAAGTAGGAATACCCTATGGTGGAAGCAGTGGATCGCCGCAAGACAATGGCTGTACGAGTGAAACAACTCAGATGCCAAATGTACCTAATTATAACTATTGTGATTCTTTATGCAATATGTATGGCGAAGGTTATGATTATTGCTTTTCACGCAACGGAGACTATATGTTAAACCGTGGGGAACCTTGCAATACAACAACTCCTCAGGAGGATGACTATTTTAGTTGCCCACAATGGACTGTCACAGCAGAAAACCACACATTCCAAACAATTCCAGCGCCTTTTGCCAAAGCAGGTCAAACAGCCTCTCCAAGATCAGTTACATTCAAACAGCCGAGCGATCACGAGAAAAAAGAGCACTATTACTTGCCTGCAACCAATATGGCAAACCTGATAGGATGTCCATTGAACGGCGACTGGTCAATACAAGTGTGCGACCCCTGGGGCGGTGACAACGGCTGGATTTTCTCTTGGTCGCTTGATTTCTGCGGCATCAGCTCTGGTAGCGGATGCGAATATCAGGTGGGTATAGACTCTGTTTTATGGCTGCCAGACTCGAACTACGGCGATTTCGACCTTGGTTACTGGCGCGGACTTAATATCGAAAAGCGCAATCCGACACGCTCCATCATCTCTGCTCACGACACTGCAGGCTACTTCCCCATCAATGTACGTATCTATGACGAATTCGGTTGCATCTGGGATACCACAACCGGTATCTGGTCGGTATGGTCGCCCACTCCTGAACTTGGTGACGATATCCTGCTCTGCGATATCGATGTTGCAATTCTCGACGCTAAAGACCCGCACACCGATTCCAACTACACTTTCGCTTGGGAACCCTTCGGTCAAAAAACCGACACCATCCACACTCAGAGTATGATGGGATCGTCAACCCTCTACACTACAGCAGTAACACACCAGGAGCATGGTATCACCTGCGAGACACGCGACTCGGTTCGTGTCAATATTAACCATCAGCCACTACCCAACTTCGACCCGGGCATCTATCCTCTCGAAGGCTGTGAACCTTACACAATACATTTTGAAAACACCTCTCAATATGGCGACAACTACTTCTGGGACTTTGGCGATGGCGAGACTTCAACTACTATGAGTCCGACGCACACCTACGGTACTGGGCAATACAACTTCCGCTATATTGTGTCGAGCAACTACGGTTGCAAAGACTCTCTCGTCTATCAGAACCTTATCACGGTCTACTCCAGTCCTGTAGCACAGTTCTCGTGGGAGCCTATGAACCCGACAGTGATGCATCCTTCTGTAACTTTCCACAACCTCACCATACCACAATCTGACGACAACCGCTACTATTGGGAAATTCAATACGACCGCGACAATCACATTTCCTATCATACCCTTACCGATGTCAATCCCACATTTGAATGGACTACCGACGGCGAGGATATCTCGGGCAACTACATTGCACGTCTAATCGCTATGACCCAAAATATGGGTCCCAGCGGAAGAGTTGTTGAATGCCGCGACACCATTGAGAACAGCATTCTTATGGTCAACGACTTCCTGCAATTCCCCAATGCCGTAACACCCAATGGCGATGGTATCAACGACAAGTTTATCGTTCGCAACCTCATCGAAGGTCTTGGCTATCCAAACAACTCACTAGCCATCTACGACCGCTGGGGTAAACGAGTCTACTACAAAGAGAACATCTCTAAGGAAGAAGACTTCTGGGATCCGTCCAACGTTCCTACAGGCACCTATTTCTGGCGCTTCACAGGCAAGGGTTATCTCGGAGATATCCAACGTAACGGAGTCGTTGAAGTAATACGATAATCGTAAAAAAACGATAACTATATCACTATTATAAATCAAAAAAAGCTCGCCAAACGGCGAGCTTTTTTAATTCCTAAGAATCACATTATATCATCTTCAATTCCTATATCCAAATAAAATTATCGACTTTACTATCTAATCAACGTAATCGTACCCTTCTTGTGTTGCAGACCTTTGTTTGCATCATTCAGCTCGATGATATACACATACGTACCCATCGGCTGCTTGTGGCCATTATAAGTGCCATCCCAGCCCTGCGACACATCCTTGCTGTGATATACCTGACGCCCGCCGCGCGAGTAAATGAAAATCTCATAAGACAGCAGATTAGCCTCACTGTTCGGATAAACCTTGAACTGACGCACACTCTCATTCAACTGATCATCGGGCGAGAACGCATTGGGAATCCATACCACAAGTTCTTGTTCGGGAACCTTGGGAGTTGTTATTTTTTGCTGCGGAGCAACGTTCTGTACTCCTTCCGTTGCCTCCTGTCCCTTTGTTTCAACTTTAGACTCACTAACGGCCACCGGCTGCGAAGCCGTATTGCTTGTTGACGGTTCCTCTTTCACAACCGATGCCGAAGACTTGGCAGCACTCTCTTTCGGAGCGACATCACCACTATACACTGCCTGCGCAGCATTTGATTCTGTAGTTTCGTCAGCGTTTGATTTCTTAACGGATTCATTCCTTGACACAACATCGGCTGCCGTCACAACATTCTCCTCCACCGTCATTGTCTCGGGCATCGCAACCGAAGCAGTCTTCACATTCTCAACCTGCGCAGTCTTTGTCTGTTGAGCTACAGGTTCGTCTTTACCGCGGTTCAATGCAAACAGCAGAGCCACTGAAGCCACTGCTACAGCCGAAGCAGACAACACAACACGGCGGCGGCGAACTGTCGACACACGGCTGTTCATCGTCTCCATTATCGACTGCCACACCTTCTCGTCTGGCTGTTTACTGTAGTTCTCTAATTTGTCTTTTAACGTACTCATATCTATAATACTTTTTTCTCTTAATACAATCAAAGCATTTCTGATTTCAATTTTTTTGCCAGCATCTGTTTGGCGCGCGTCAACGCCGAACGTACTGTCGAGTCCTTTACTTTCAACATTTTGGAAACCTCTTCAATACTATATCCTTCCACCTCGCACAGGTTGAGCACCATTCTGAACGATGCCGGCAAATCGCGCATAGCATTCACTACAATTTCTGCATCTATCTTTGCATAAATCTCGTCACTCGATGCATAATCTCTATTCTTAACCTCATCTACGACATCACAACTGGCCAGTGGAAGCTCATTCCTTTGTGAATTGATAGCCGTATAGACCATAATCTTGCATATCCACGAGCCCAACGCATCAGTAGCGCGCAACTTGCCCAAATTTTCAAACACCTTGATAAATCCATCGTGAAGCACATCTTCCGCAGCGGCCGTAGAGTGAGTGTAACGTAGGCATATACCATACATTTTTGGTGCAAAGCGTTCGTATAATTGCCTACACGCTCTTTCATCTCTCCTGATACAGGCCTCTATAAGTTGTGCTTCTTCCGATTTCATCAATATATAAGTCACAGAAATCGCTGTTTTCGCTGTAAAAATAAATGTTAAAAAATCTTAATTATTTCTACAATGCTATCTTCCAAAACTTTAAACCTAACATTATATCCAAAAAAGTTCATTCCATACTCCCGCTCTTCGCTGTGATGGTACGATGGACGCGGGTCGTGAGCAAGAATGTCAAATAACGGTTCTCGTAATTCCTCCTTTATTTTATCGAGCAACCCCGGCGCACATCTAACCTCAAGCAACTGTTCGGCCGCTGACGGGGCAAATCCGCTTCTTGCATCAGGATGTGCGTCGGTATAAGGCAGATAGGGCTTGATATCGTATATCGGCGTCCCGTCCATCAGGTCTGCTCCCGCCACATACAACACAGGTCCCTCCGCACTCTGCCACTCCACTTTTACCAGCCGCACCGACGACAATGCCAATCCGTTAGGTCTGAACGACGAGCGTGTGGCAAAAACTCCCATACGGCGGTTTCCACCCAAACGTGGGGGACGCACCGTGGGCGACCATCCCTCCCGCTCATTCTCCGAAAAACGCCATATTAGCCACACATAATCAAAATCCTCGATGCCACGCAAAGCATCAGCGTTCCTGTATTCAGGTTCAAAAACTATCTTCGATACAATATTCTCAACAATATTGCTCTGCCGCGGAATGCCGAACTTTTGCGGGAATGCACCATACAGTCGTGCTATAGCATTGATATTCACCTCTTCCATATCTTTTTATCCATCCAATCGTTCAACCAAAACGACAAATCAGCCGTCAGCAGGCCCACTCCTGCACCCGCAAGCACGTCACCTGCCCAGTGGCGGTCGTTGTATATGCGCATAAATCCTGTCAATGCAGCCACTGCATAACCCGCAACAGGTATCCACACCGATGTCTCGGAATACTCAAGCCTAAGCATTTCAGCGCCCGAAAAGGCAAAGGCTGTATGACCCGATGGAAAACTCGTCAGCGAACTCCGGTCAGGACGCAACTCGTCAACCGCAAACTTCATCGACTGAGTGACGCCGACAACCAAAAGCATCGAAGTTGCCGCGCGTCTGAACAAAGACCATCTCTCATCTCGCGACGGCACCCCGGCTAAATTCAGCAACATCACAGCCGACACCGGTACAAATTGAGTAAAGTTATCAAAATGAAAAGCCTTGTAATCAAATTCATTGCGGCGCCACATCTGTACCCTCTCACGAATCAAGACGTTCTGTCGCCTCGCCGGTTCAAAAAACATCGGCGACGCACCGGCCAGAATTGTCAAACCTGTACCTACCGCCGGTGCCGGCTTTTGCCAAATCAACAAAGGCTCACTTGCCTTATTAAACAAAACAAGTTCCGTATTTTGCAGCGACAACGCAGGCTCCTGCTTAACCATCAGCGACTGCACACCTTGCGCACAATTCGCCGACCAAGCCTGCGCCCAAGTACGCGGCATCATCAGACACCACACAACCAACAAACATACTATAACCTTTTCAACTCTCAACTCTAAACTTTATACTATCCAATCAGTCTCCCGTCAACATATCTAGGCACAATCCCGCAAGTATCAATCTCAAACGCCCAGCGGATATCATTCTCATATCCAAGTTTCTGCAGACGATGCACGTGAGTTGCCTTGCTGCAATAGGCATAAACATCGTCCTTCGCCTCATTCCACAGCGCCAACGCCATCATCGCCGCATCATTCACCAGCCTCACATCCCTGCCCGACTGCTGGAGACGCTCCACAAGAGCGCCGGCAAACAGAGTGTCCTCCAACGAAGGATCGCCCTTCCAGCCCGAACATAGAACAACAATATCGTCACCATCCCGCTCATCGGCAATCCTTTCAGCCAAAGCCGAAAGATTGGCAAACGCACCCACATAAAGACGTTCCGAATCCACCGCGCGCAATATCGACACCGTACCGTTCGTCGTCGAATAAGCCAGACGGCAGCCGTCAAGATTCATCGTCAAATACTCCGTCGGCGAATTGCCGCACCTAGCATCCTGCACCTTCTCGCCGTTGCGTTCCGCAGCCAAAGTAAAGCCCAATTCACGGTAATACTTTAGCCGTTCAAGCGAATCGAGCGGCACAATTTCTGAAGCCCCAGCCTTAAAAGCAGCACAAATAGCAGAAGTGGCACGCAAAACATCCACAGCCACAGTAGTATGATGCACCTTCAACAGCCTTCCTTCATAAAGAGCCGGCGACAATACAACTTCAATTCTCAATTCCATAAAAATTAAATCTGTACAACCATTCCCCTTTTCACCCTTTCAAACCTTTCCAACCCTTAAAACCTTTTTAACCTTTTCAACCCTTTCAACCTTTAAAACCTTCAATTAAAAAAGAAACGGCAACCTGTAAGCCGGGTTCTGTAACCGCCAAAAGGCGGCCCCCTATCATTAATCTAAGACAACCGTCGCCGGCTGCCTTTATCAACCTACCCCCCGACAACGGGCGAGTCAACCCTTAACTGTCGGTATATTTGGTCTTTCAGCCCATAAGGTTTACCATCAGGCACATCACTGTGCCCGTCGTGAGCTCTTACCTCGCGTTTTCACCCTTACCGGATTGCTCCGGCGGTCTGTTTTCTGCGGCACTATCTGTAGTGTGGCCTTTGCAGGTTCACACCCCTTCCCGTTAGGAAGTATGGCGACTCTGTGCTGCCCGGACTTTCCTCTCGCAGATTGCTCTGCCAGCGATAGAGCGGTTGCCGTTTCGGGTTGCAAAAATACACATTTTTTCCCATCCCGCGAAAAAAACTTTTCAAGAGACCGTTTTGACTTATCATTGAGTATACTTACAAAGATCCAGAAGCGGCGGATGTCCCCTTTTTTGTTTCGCAACATAGGCACCTGTGCACCTTTCGGCCAAAATCAGACGTAAAACATCAAATAACACAGCAACACAATAATTAACAATTACTTACATTGCACCATCATCCATTTTCTGACCTTCCGAAAACGGACAATTTTTGTTTCATCTTAACTATATGGTAATCAAGGGTCAAATACTTACCAAAGTCTTACCAAAGTTTACCTAAAGTTTTACTAAAGTTTACTAAAGTAAAGTTTGGTAAAACTTTTAACAGATTTTAATAAAACTATAATATAGGGGTAAGGAGGAAACAAGGTGCGGCAGGATAATTCTGGTAAGATTTTTTCTTAATTTTTATTCTGTTTCCATTTTTATTCGTATTTTTGCAATTTGTAATTTATGCCCGAAAAATAGGGACATACATCATATCATCAATATACCAAACTGTAAAATAGGTAATTATCGCAATATGAAAATAAAAAATACACTTGGAGCATTTTTATTAATCGGCATTCTCTGCCTTATGGCGGCGTGTAAATCATCGGCTCCGACCGTCGACCCCGCCGCAATGCTCAACTACTGCAAAGAGCAGAACGACGCCACTACCGAGAGCCTTTCGAAAGCATACGGCTCGGTCATAAACAAGAGCCGCAAAACGGGTCTCAAACAACCGGGCATCTACAGCGACTATGCCGTAACGCTTGTCAAACAGGGCAAACGTGCCGAGGCCAACAGCTGGTTTAACAAGGAAATTGAAGCCTTTCCCGCCTCGAGAGCCTATGTGACCAACCTCAAAAGAATGCTGATTCCGGAATATATCAACAACAACAGCGTCAACGTCAACGAGGCTTCGGTTGAAGACGATTCCGAAGAGCCGGAAAACAACAAGTCGACCGACGACAAAGGCAAGGGCAAAACAAATACAAAAAAGAATAGCAAACACTAATAACCATATCTATTTGAAATGAAACGGATTCTGACAATATCGCTCCTCGCAGTCACGCTGCTGGCCTCGTGCAAAAGCGAAAAGAAAATAAATTCCTACAGCGACATTTACAGCGAACGCCCGGCTATCATATACATCGCCCCTATCAACGACAAAGCTGAACGCAAAGTTGAGAAATACCCGACCGACATCGCCTACAACAACGAGATTAACACGGCCAAGGCTTACCTGTTCCAAACTGCCATCACCCCGCTGCTGAACCTCGGCTACAATGTCATCGGGCCTGCAGCTTCACAACAGATTGCCGAAGCCACCAATATGACACCCAAACAGCTGCGCAACAGCGACTTGTCGACATTCAACAAAGATTATGGCGTCGATGCCGTGCTTATCATCACCCTCCACAAATGGAAAGACGAAAACGGCAAGAAGACCGCCTATCTTGAATACCAGCTGCGCTCCACCAAGACCAATATCGACTTGGCACACACTTGGGTTATGGCTGTAAAACAGGTCTCAACCAACCTGAAAGGCGACCCGATAACGCTTAGCAACGACACCAAGTTTGCCAAACGCTTTGACTTTGACAACGGAACGGCTCAGCGCTGCTACCTTGTCGAGAAGGTCAACGACTATGTGCTGCGCGACTTGCCGATGAGCAAACTGGTACGCCAGTTTGAAAAAGACAAATACCGCTCCGCCAACCCCAACTATGTCAAATACGTATGGATTGACGGCGGTGCCGATGTCGAGCCCTGCTCGGCCGAAGAGTATGAAACAAACGCTTTCTTGTAGAAATAGAATAAAAACCATAGAATCAATACTTTTTCACGCTATTAATAAATGAAAAAAATCATCTTTCTTGCACTTTTTGCTGTTGTTTTCGGCAATGCATTTGCTGTCCCTGCATTCCCTGAACGTATCACTTTCAGACAACCCAAAAGCGAAATCGACGTCACCATCTACCTTAAAGGCGACGAGCGCGTCCACTGGGCCGAAACCGTCGACGGATACAGCCTTGTTCACAGCGACGACGGCAGTTTGGTTTATGCCGAACGGAACGAAAAGGGCGATATGGTGCCCTCTCGCTATATTGCAACCGAAATAGATATGCGCGACGCCGAGGTGACCAACTTTCTCAAAAGCACTCCCAAACATCTGCATTTTAGCAAAGTGCAAGTGGATGAAATGCTTAATATCTGGCATCAGGTTGAAAACGCCAAAAAGGGTCCCAAAACGATGAGCGACGTCACAGGCGAAAAGAAGTTCCTCGTCATCCTTTTTGCCTTCAGCGACAAAAGTTTCACCCACAGCAAAAACGAATTCAAGAAGCTGTTCAACCAGGTCAACTACACCACTGGAGGGCGCACCGGCAGCGTCCACGACTACTATTATGATGTCAGCGGCGGACTGTTCTCGCTCAATGTCGATGTTGTTGGACCTTACACCGGCGTATACAACACCGCCCATTACGGCAACACTAACAATGGTTATCAAGACTTTGCAAACGAGGCTGTTGATTCGGCCGCCAAGGATGTAGATTTTTCCGACTATGACAATGACGGCGACGGCTATATTGACGGCCTGCACATCATCTTTGCCGGATACGG
This sequence comes from Bacteroidales bacterium UBA1217, assembly GCA_002309335.1. Taxonomy (GTDB): domain Bacteria; phylum Bacteroidota; class Bacteroidia; order Bacteroidales; family P3; genus Colimorpha. The sequence continues at coordinate 58,102 of DBXH01000042.1, forward strand.
CGAGGAGGCCGGCGGCGGTGTCAACTGCATCTGGTCGCATAAATGGAACATTTTCAGCAATCCGACCTATAACAACACCGTTATCGATGTCTATTCCTGCTCGCCCGAATGCAGCGGATACACCGGAAATAATTTGACAAACATTGGCGTCATCTGCCACGAACTTGGACACGTATTCGGCGCTCCCGACTATTACGACACCGACTACGAGGGTAGCGGCGGCGAATATCCAGGACTCGGCAACTGGGACATAATGTCGGGCGGAAGCTGGAACCACAGCGGAAGCTGCCCGGCACAGCACAACCCTTATACGAAAATTTATATATATCGCTGGTCAACGTGCGACACCATCGACGGCTCTCCACGCACGATTATCCTTAATCCCGCCGAATATGGCAATGGCGATTTCCATCGCGTAAACACCTCTACACCCGGTGATTTCTTCCTCGTCGAAAACCGACAATTCATAAAATGGGACAATTACACTCCATGGCACGGAATGCTGGTTTATCACATCCATCCCGATGCCCACGGCTCTCACGTGCAGAATTACATTCATCCACAGCAAATATATATTCTGGCAAGGACAAACGCGGTAGATTCTTTTCCGACTTCCACTCCTTCGAGTTACGGCAGCGTAAACTCGGGATCGGCTCCATTCCCCGGCCAGTATGTCCATGTGCGCCGCGACTCACTGACCGACAACACGATACCATGGTTCCGCCCGTGGTCGAAACAGCCTAACAATATTCCTTTCTTTTATATTTCAGAGAACGCGAGCACAAAGCAGATTTTCTTCACCGTTCAAAAAGGCTCGCCAGATCCAATCAATCTTTCCGCCGAAGGTATCGACCAGCAATCCATCACGGTAAGATGGACCACCTTTGGAAGCTATAACACTATGGTTGTTATGAGCCCCGACAATACTTTTGGCACTCCTGGCGGAGCGCACTCGGTCGGCGACACTCTTGATGGCGGCGGAATTGTTGTATACAAAGGTTCTGCATCCAACTGCCTCGTCCAAAACCTTCAAAGCAACCAAAACTACCATTTCCGTCTCTTTACCTGCATCAACGATACAACCTACTCGAACGGCGTTGATACTGAATCGATTACACTCAACTGCGACAATACTGATTGGCAAATGGAGGAGTTTGAATCTGTTCCAATAAACGGTTTGCCTGAATGCTGGGATGGCGACTGGGCTGTCGACAGCCTGATGGGACAAAAGGCATTGTCGAACATCACTTCCGGTTCGAGCAACGACTATGTATGGCACAACGTATACAGCCGTCCTTTCACATTCGACACCCAACAATTTGCAGTACTGCATTTCAAACTGCATTTCGACGAGTCGTGCAACGAACAGACTGTTTTCAAAACCAATTATCGCAGCACCGCCACAGCAGAATGGGAAACCATCGACAGCATCGTCTGGACATTCGGAATGCCTACTTGGCAGGATGTCTACCTGCAACTTTCCAATGCAGGCAATCGCAGCAGGCTGCTCTTCTCTTCATATACTAATGGCTCCCAAAAGACCTATATCGATAATGTAGAGATGCTGAAAGGCTCACTCATTTACTCATCATCCGATGCCAATGGTAACATTTCGCCAAGAGGATATAATGTCCTTGGCGAAAACGATACAATTGAATACATCCTCTCCCCTATTGCCGGCTACAAGCTTAAAAATCTGCAAATTAACGGTAAGAACATCAGTCCCACTCTTATCACCGAACTTGAAAACGGCACCTACCGCTATCTCTTATATGGTAGAACCGGTATGAACAAGCTTTATGCAATCTTTGAAAGAAAGAATGATATAGAAACTGTTGAGGCACAAACCCTAACGGTATATCCAAATCCGACAAGCGGTGTCGTATACGTCAAAACCTCCATCGGCAATACTGTCACACTCTATGATATTATGGGCAAAAAGATATCACAGCACAAAGCCATCGATGGAACGTTGACAATCAGTATTCTGAACCTACCTAACGGCATTTATCTGCTTCGCGACAACAATACCGTTGTGAAAATAATCAAAAAATAAATGTTAAACAAATTTAAAAAATCTCACATATAGAAAAAGTTGTGTATTTTTGCAAATCGTAAAAAAAGAAAATAATCATCTAAAACATTAAAAAACAATGAAAAAAGTATTTTTATTCTTCGCAAGCGCACTGATTTGCGCAGCTATGGCTTCCTGCAATGGTAATGCTGAGGCTACCGACAGCACTATGGACAGCACCGCTGTTGACCAGACCGAGGTTAACGAGCCCGCTACCGAGTGCACCGACGCTAACAACGACGCCCGTATGCAGGCCATTATGGACGCTGCTCAGCAGATCTGCAACTGCGGTGACGTTCTGAACTGCGTTAACACCGTTATCGACCAGAGCTTTGCTCAGTATGCCAACGACGACGAGTTCAAGGCTGCTGTTAAGGCTGAGGCAGAGAAGTGCATTGCCAACAAGGTGAAAGACGCTGCTATCGACAAAGCAAAAGAAGGCACCAAAGAAGTTGCCAAGAAAGGCGTTGAAGAAGGTCTGAAAGCTCTCAAGAAATAAGTAGAGTTTTCCCTGAAAAACAAAAAAAGCGACCGATGGTCGCTTTTTTTTTAGTTGTGTATACAATAATAACATATTGACGACGTTACTTTAAAACAGAATTACAAACCATTAAAAGCTCAAAAAAATGAAAAAAAGATTATTCCTCTGCTTTGTTGCATTTGCAGCATTGATGTTTGCAGCCTGCGAAAAAGACGAACCAACTCCAACCGAACAGCCTTTGGCCGACAACACTCTCATATATGACGGCGTAACCTACCAGATGACTCCATTTCTGGAAATCTACAACAACCAGCTCACAATGCTTAACGCTTTCTCAACAGACACATCTCTCAATGGCCAGCCAAAGATTACCTTTGACCACTTCCACATCCATAGTGACGACTGGAACACAACTACCAACCTTACCAACCCGACAGGTGATCGTTTTTATGAGATAGCTTTCGAGGGCGAGGTTCTCACAATGATAGCACGTGGCGATGCTAATTCTGCTGAAGGTATGATTGACAATGTTCAATACGAAAACGAGTCCGTCTTCACCAGCGGCACACTAAAAGTCACCGGTGAAAATAATGGCTCGGGAAAAGTGCTTGTTGAACTCGACTGCGTACTCAAGAACGGCAAAGCGCTCAAGATGAAAATCCGCACCACCCACGTTGGTATGGGCGAATAAAAAGTATATTACATAAAATATGTTCACATTATTGTGAACTTGTTGCGGCGGATCTGCGATCCGCTGCAACTTTTTATAAGGATTTGCAATCCACAATATACAAAAAAAAAGAGCATCTCGATATGAGATGCTCTTGTAAAAGATTGGCGGCGACCTACTTTTCCACAAACAAGTGCAGTATCATCNNCGATGTGAGGCTTAACTTCACGTTGCTCACTGCAATGTTTCTTTTTCAGCGGTGTTCGCAGCCTTCGGCACTGAACCCAGCTCGCGTGCCACTTTAATCGGCGAACAGCCGTGCCGAAGGCTGCGAACTCCTAAGAAATCAATCTAACGAAGTGAGCTGCCAAAGGCCATGAGCACATTATAAATCAAAACAATCCAGCGAATAACCCTTGGGACCTTCTCCAGCCCCAGGATGAGAAGAAAGCCAACGATTTGGCTTTCGATAGCGTAGCGGTGAACAAAGCCGACATCGAGGTGCCAAACCACCCCG
>DBXH01000011.1:0-14633 GCA_002309335.1 Bacteroidales bacterium UBA1217
GGCGAGATTGTCGCGGTAGTCCAGTTTACGGTTGACTTTCTTTGGTGACTTTGGTTTTTTGTTGGTGATGTATACCGGCTTCCAAATGCCGCAGGTGGGCAATTTGGGACCCCAGTCCCAGCCTTGCTGGTAGGGTGCAATGCGGGTGAAGGCGCGTCGGTCGGGGAGAGGTATGCCGTATTCGGACTCTTTGGCCGAGTCGCTTGGAAGAACTTCGCAAGCCTCTTCGTCCATTTGACTGTATTTATAAGGTGTTACTGGCCAAAATTCGATTATTATGCTGAGCACACTATCATTCATATCCATTAGGCTCCGAGTGATAGGAAATTCGTATTTGCAGAACATATTGTCCGCTACTTCAAAGAGTTCGTGGTTGACAAGGATGATTGCTTGACCAGCCAGTCCTTCGAACACCAACCAGATTGTGTTACCCTCGGGAAGTTGCATTTTGGGAATAGTGGTTTGATATATCCAAACGCTGTCGCCAACCCAGCGGACCGAGTCCTCGTTGGTGCCGTAGAAGGGGTCGGGGATAAGGCCATTGGCCATCATATCGGTATGGATAAAGCCAGGCACTGTGGCGGGATAATATTTTCCGTTGTATTCAAACTCCCAGTCGTTTAGATAGAAACGTTCTGTTTTTGGTGTGGAACAGGCGACAATAAGCAACGGAAGAATGAAGAATAGTCGTTTCATAATTAATTGGTTTTAATATGTTATTCTGTTTTCCAAAAGGCAAAAACTACAGCAAGAATGATGAATCCGAAACTAACAATGTGGTTCCATCGTATAGGTTCGCCTTTGAACACGGTGGCAACGATAACGGTGAAAACGGTGAGTGAGATGGCTTCCTGAATGATTTTCAGCTGCATCAGCGAAAATGGTCCACCATTGATTTGGCTGCCGATACGGTTGGCTGGAATCATAAAAACGTATTCAAAGAACGCAAGTCCCCACGAAGTTAGTATGATGAGTATCAGCGGCCAGTCGGTGTTGATTTTCAATTCCGAGAGCTTGAGGTTGCCGTACCAGGCGAAGGTCATAAAAACATTGCTTACAATAAGCATTAGTATGGTTAGCAGTCCTTTAGACATAAAAACAGGTATTTGTTACAGAATGCAAAGATACGCAAAAAAATAGAAACGGAAAGCAGAAAACAGCTCTCCGTTTCTAATAGTATTCCGCTTGCCAGCGGTGTTCTTTTGTTTTTAGAGTTTGTAGCCTAAACCAATAAACCAGCCACTCTGTTTTCGGGTGGTGTTATCGGACGAGCTGAGGTTGAGCAGTCCGAGATTATAGCCGCCATAGACGCGGAACTGGCTGAAATCGAGACAGGCGCCGACGGTGGCTCCGAGATTGAAGCGTGAATAGTTATCGCCTTCTTCATACCAGTCGTCCTCGCCGTCGGTACCGAGATTGAGGGCTCCAAGTACATTGGCGTTGCCGCTCCATTTTGTTTTTCCTGCCAGTGCAAAGCTGATAGTGGGTCCTACGAAAGGTGTGACACGCAGGTCTTTTCCGAAATTGAAACCGTAGTTGAGCAGCACAGGGATGTCGAGTGCAAATTGGCTGTATTCTGCTGTGGCATTTGCGGAGCCAAGGATGCCGAGGTTGACGTTCGTCTCTTTTTTGGCAAAACCATAGCGAGCCTGCAAGCCTACCGAGAGGCAGAGATCTCCGCTAAGACTTACATTCTGGTTGATGCCAATAGCGATGCCGTCGAGCGCGATTGTATCGTGTGAGTTTCCGCTAGTTGTACTGATAGTTGTCGGTGTGTAGCCGATATTGATGCCCGTCTGGGCGTTTGCTTTGCCTGCAATGAGCATAGCTGCTGCGCAGGCGATGATTGCGAATGTTTTTTTCATTTTTTGTACTTTTATTAAATGTTTTGTACTTTTATTAAATGTAAATTATTGTTTTAGTTTTTCTTGGATAAATAGAGGTCTCGTTTGCCATTTTGCAAAAGTACTTAAATAATTCTCAATAGCATAGGGTGTAAGGGGAAATGCGACCGATAGGGGTCAAAGTATCACAACATACTAGCTATGGTGTCGCGCACGATACGGACCATCACTGCGGGCGGCTGGTCGAAGTCGCGGATTATCCATTCGCGCAGGATTCCGTAGAGCGAGTAGGCGAACATAGCGGTGTGGTAGGCGCGTATGGGGTCGGCGATATAATGGTCGTGCAGCGTTGCGGTGAACGAGTCGGCCAACTCATTCATCAGTCCGCGACGTTGGAGCAAACGCAGAGTGTCGCGTATTTCGTAGTTGTATTGGAAATACGCTTCGGCGTTGTCGATAACCCAGTCGTTATAACCCTCCAGACCGTGTCGCTCACAGTACAGCTGCCACAGGCGCACCATATGGTAGGTGACGGCCTCGCTCTTCGAGCGGAAGGCGCGGAACCACGATGTGCGGTGGTAACCGCTGGCGTCGCAAATTTGTTTCACTTGTATCTTTTCAAGTGGCCATTGCTCCAGTAATTTCATTACTGCACCAGCCATACAGTCGCGCAGAAATTCGGATGATTGTTTTTTGGAGTTATTATTCATTTAGTGATATTACTGATTAGCATTGCAAAGGCTTCGTTGCAGGTGCGCTCGATGGTGCGCAGGCGGTCGTCGCCGAATTTCTTGAGTCTTGTTTCTATGCCGTTGGGACCAGCAACGGCGATCCAAACGGTACCCACTGGTTTGTCAAGTGTGCCGCCAGTTGGACCGGCAATGCCGGTAGTGGCAATAGCATAGTCGGTATTGAGGCTTTTGCGTACACCTTCTGCCATCTCTCGGACAGTCTCTTCGCTTACGGCACCATAGGCTTTAAGGGTCTCTTTGCGAACGCCTAATACAGATTCTTTTACCTCGTTGCTGTAGGCCACAATGCCGCCCTTGAAATAGGCAGATGCGCCACTGAAAGCTGTTATTTTCGATGCTATTGTTCCACCGGTGCAGCTTTCTGCTGTTGCGAGGGTCTTCCCACTGGCTGTCAATTTTTTGTGTACTAGTTCGGGTAACGTTTCACAATCCTCGCCGACGATATATTTTCCCGCAAGAGCATAAAGGCTTGGGAGTAGAGAGTCGATAGATGATGGCTGAGAGTCAGCAATTCGTTCCGTGAGGCGCAGTTTAACCATACCCGCCTGTGGCAGATAAGCCAGACGGATAGTGTCGGGCAGCGCAAGTTCCCATTGCTCGATCAAGTCGGAAAGGAACGATTCACCGATGCCTTGAATAAGAATGTTTTTGTTTATGATACGCCCAGTGGCGAAATTTTTCTGCAAGCGGGCAACAACCTCAGTCCGCATCAAATTCTCCATCTCGAACGGCACTCCAGGCATAGAAACTACTACTTTCCCGTTATGTTCGAACCACATACAGGGCGCGGTGCCTAATACGTTGTTGATCATTGTGCAACATTCTGGCACCCAGGCTTGTTGGCGGTTGATAGGAGTCAACTCATAGCCACGTGCTGCGAAAATACGTTTTACATTGTTAAGAGCTTCTTGGTTTTCAACCAGATGGCTATCGAAGAACTCGCACAGCACTTTTTTTGTAATGTCGTCTTTGGTGGGACCCAGTCCTCCGGTGATCAGTACCGCGTCGCTAGAATCTAGGCAACGCGTAAGCGAAGTTATTATGGCGTCATGGTCATCGGATATGACAATGGTTTCTTTTACATTCATTCCAGCGGCGATAAGCATTTTCGACATTGTTGAAGCATTGGTGTTAACCACCTGTCCTATCAGTAATTCGTCGCCTATGTTTATTATACTAACATTCATATTATTAAAAGTTTATAATTATGTTATAATCTTAAATTTTTATGCAAAAATACAAAAGTTAGAGGTAATGGTGAATTTTTTTTATCTCAATCTCAAAAATATTCGTATTTTTGCAAATTATTTAGTGGACTTTGACTTGTAAATTTATCATATAATTTTAAATTTTCAAATCTGATTATGACCGACATACCTAATTTAAACGAGCTTATTCAAATGGCTCTGCAAGAGGATATTGGCGACGGCGACCACTCGACGCTGTCCTGCATCCCCACTACGGCTCAAGGCACAGCCAAAATGGTTGCTAAACAGGATGGTATCCTTTGCGGAGCAGAGGTGGGACGACGTGTGTTCCATCAGGTGGATGCAAATCTAAAAGTGACGTTGCTCAAAAATGACGGCGATGAGATTCGCAAGGGTGATGTTGTTATGTTGGTCGAAGGTTCGTCAGGCAGCATACTCACTGCCGAGCGTACAGCCCTCAATTTTATGCAGAGACTGAGCGGTATTGCCACTGAAACTCATCGGATGGTGGCGATGCTGGAGGGGTTGCATACCCGTCTGCTCGACACCCGCAAGACGACTCCCAATATGCGTCTGCTGGAGAAGTATGCTGTTGCCTGTGGAGGTGGCACCAATCACCGCATCGGTCTTTACGATATGATTATGTTGAAAGATAATCATATAGACTTTGCAGGGGGTATTGAGGCAGCTATCGACCGAACACGAAATTACCTTAAAGAGAAAAACAAGGATCTTAAAATCGAGATAGAAGTGCGCGATCTTGATGAACTTGAGCGTGTGCTTGCCCACGGTGGCGTAGATCGCATTATGCTTGATAATTTTGACATCTCCACCCTCCGGGAGGCTGTACGCCGCATCGATGGACGTTACGAGACAGAGGCTTCGGGCGGCATCACCGACCAAACGCTGCGCTCTTACGCAGAGACAGGTGTCGACTTTATCTCGGTCGGTGCTTTGACACATCATATCAAGAGTCTGGATTTGAGTCTTGTAAAGAAATAGCAATCTTCGATAGAAATTATGGAGAAATTGTACGAGAAATTGAAGAACAGTAGGTTGGGTGTGTGGCTTTATCGCCGCTACGAAGCTCTTATGCGCTTCTGGTCGTTGCGTGTTGTTCCGTTTGCCAACAAACTGATTTTGCCTGGTTGTGCCGGAGTTCCATTGGTGCAGATTTTGGGTAATTTCTCCAATCGCGACCTGTGGCAGAGTTCAAAGGCCTTGGCGTTTTCCTTTTTGATGGCGTTACCGCCGCTTCTCATTTTTTTCTTTACCTTAATACCTTATTTGCCGATACAAGGATTGCAAAATGAGTTGCTAACGCAGTTGTCGCTGATATTGCCGGCAGGGGTTTTTGAACGTGTGTCGTCGACTATAAGTGATGTTATGAGTCACAAACACAGTAGCTTGCTTTCGATTGGTTTTATCGGCTCTATAATCCTTGCTGCCAACGGCATTCACGGATTGCTCCAGTCATTCAACTCCGTAAGCCACAGTATCGAATGGCGCTCGTTTGTGTATCGATATTTACTCTGCCTGCTCCTTGTAGTGATTCTTTATGTACTAGTGGTAGCCATTTTGTCGCTGTTGATTGGATATAAGTTCCTTATCCAGTTTATGATAAGTCGCAACTTTATGGCCAAAACCAAACTCAGCCTCTTTGCGTTCAGTCTTGGACGCTGGTTGCTTTTGGTTTTTCTTACATTGCTTACACTCAGCTTGTTGTATTATCTCGCTCCAGTTAAAAAGCAGCGTATTAATTTTCTTTCGATAGGTTCGATACTATCCACATTGTTGATATTTGGACTCTCGTGGGCATTCCAGATCTATATCAACAATTTTAACAACTATAACATCCTTTATGGCTCGATCGGAACGCTTTTGGTATTGATGCTTTGGATCTATGCCAACTGCGTGGTGATATTGTCTGGGTATGCGGTAAACATAGCCATTGCCGACAGTCGCGAAGATGGCTATAAACCCTCGCGCAAACGAAAGAAAGAGCATCTGCGTCGACTCAAAGAGCATCAGCGTTTCTCACTCTCCATCGAAAATCAAGCCTGCCGTCAGCCAAAGGGAACAAACGTATATTACGCCCCATCCGGCATAACAAAATTAAAAACACCAAAACAATAACTTAATAACCTTTAAGCGAAGCGAACCTTTTAACCTTTAACGCAAATACAATAATATAATATGATTATTCAAAAATCTCACGGCAAAACCATTCCGACAGAACAACAAACTCGTACCGAATTCAAGATGATAGCAAAAACAATGTTCGGTCTCGAGGAAATATTAGCCGACGAACTCCAAGCCTGTGGCGCCAAGGATATCGAGCCCCTTACCCGTGCTGTTGCCTTTACTGGCGATATGCGTGTGCTGTATCGCGCCAACTACACCTGTCGTACGGCGCTTGCAATTCTCAAGCCTTTTGCCGAGTTTGAAGCCAACGACGATCAGGAACTATATGATAACGTATATAAAATCAAGTGGGAAAAAATTATTGATGTCGACGGTACATTTATGATCGACTCCACTACATCGGGCGAAATCTTTACCCATTCCTACTATGCTGCGCTCAAAACAAAAGACGCCATTGTCGACCGTATGCGTCGTATGTTTAATCATCGTCCCAATATCGATACGGAGAATGCTGATTTCAAGATCAATCTTCACATCGCAGACAATAAAGTCACCCTGTTGCTCAATTCGTCGGGCGAATCTCTCCACAAACGCGGCTACCGTCTCTCGGTAGGTGTTGCGCCTATCAATGAGGTGCTTGCTGCTGGAATGATAAAACTTGCCGGCTGGAAATGCGACTGCAATTTTTACGACCCGATGTGCGGCAGCGGCACGCTTCTGATAGAGGCAGCAATGATGGCCAACAACATTCCTGCACAATATTATCGTCACGAGAATTTTGCTTTCAAACGCTGGAGTGACTTCAATATTGGCGAATGGAAGAGCGTTAAGGAACAGGAAGACCGTAAGATAGGCTCGGGTGATTTTGAGTATGAAATTTGGGGCAATGATATAGATATGGGCGTTTTACAGCAGGCCGAGAAGAATCTGCAGTATGCAAAGCTCCACAAGGATGTGATACTCTACAATGGCTCGTTCGAGAATCAGGAACCGCCCGAGGGCAAGACTCTTATTGTCACCAATCCCCCCTACGGCGAGCGTATCAAGGTCGAAGACCTTAACGAACTCTATACCAAGCTCGGCGACACATTCAAAAACCTTTACGGCGACCGCTGCGAAGTGTGGCTCATCACCTCCGACTTCGAGGCTATGAAACATATCGGGCTACATCCCTCGCGCAAGATACAGCTCTTCAACGGCTCACTCGATTGCCGTCTGCTCAAATTTGAACTCTATAGCGGTAGCAAGAAAGATAAATTTGCCGATAAATAGCCAACATATAAAAGAGTTGGCTCTCGCTGTCGGTTTCTCCGACTGCGGCATCGCCAAAGCCGACACTTTGAGCCAGGAGGAATATCCGCTCGAGGAATGGCTCCATAGTGGTTATCATGCCGATATGCAATATATGGAGAGTAATGTGGCTATCCGTCGCGACCCACGTTTGCTCTATGATGGAGCTCGTTCGGTGATATCTCTTGTAGTCGCCTACAAACCCGACCGTCAGATGGAAGGGACACCGCGAATATCGCAGTATGCCTATGGCGAAGACTACCACGAGTTGCTGAAACGGATGATGTATCAGCTCATAGCCTCAATTCAGGAGAAATATCCCGACTTCGACGCCCGTCCTTTTGTAGACACCGCGCCCATAAGCGACCGCCATTGGGCAGTTCGTGCCGGATTGGGCTGGATTGGTCGAAATACACTTTTCATTCATCCCCTTTTCGGATCCTATTGTTATTTGGGCGAGATTGTCACCACAGCAGAGGCTGTCTGTTATGACAAGCCATATCACGGCCAAGGCTGTGAAGGCTGCCGCCTTTGCGTTAATGTATGCCCGAACAGCGCAATAACTGTTTCAAAAATAGGCGTTCCAATGCTCGATGCTCGTCGATGCACCTCGTACAACACTATCGAAAACCGTGACGAGACCCTGCCCGCCGACCTCAACACACGTGGTTACGCTTTTGGCTGCGACATCTGTCAGTCGGTATGTCCTTTCAACCGTCAGGCTCCTGCGGCATACCATCTTGATGACGAACGCAAAGTCCAACTCGAATCCCTTTCTTCAGCAGACGAATCCACATTTCGTCGCTTTTCAAAACACTCCGCCCTCAACCGCATCAAATATCCCCAGTGGCAGCGCAATATACAAAAAGCTAATGAATGAAAAAAACGGCGAACTTAAGTTCGCCGTTAGTATTTGCTCGTTTTGTTTACACACTATGAGATTACTGGTTCAATGCGCTGAGCAACTGTAGAATAGTGCCGACGGTTTGTGCCTTTTGTGCAATGTTGGTCGTGTTTACACCATCAAGGCCGGTGGCGTTGAGCAGGCTGTTGGTCATATTTGTGGCCATAGATGTTGTGATTACTCCGCTGCCCCCGGTCACCATACCTGTGGTAAACGACTTCTTGTAGTTAGCGTTTTCTTTGTTAGTTTTCAATCCGTTGTAGGCATTGATAACGATAATCATATTGCTTAGGTCAACAGGGTTGGTGATTGCCAGCGTACCGGCTTTTTTGCTGTTGTTGAGAGCAATCAGGGCTTTGCCGCATGCAGCGCCCGAAGCCATTGCGGTGGTGTCGGTGGACGAAATTAATGAACTGCACGATGTAGCGCCAATCATAGCGACAAACATCATAATGATTCCGATTTTTTTCATTGTATTAATTTTTTTATTCTATATTATATTCTGTTATTCAGAGCAATATACAAGAATGTTTATTTCTTTATGATGTAGCAAAGTTACATTTTTTTTGAAAATTAGGAAAATAAATGTATTTTTGCATTCGATTTCCAATGAAATGAAATTATTTTTAATTGTTAATTATCTTGAATACAATAATTTATTTTAATAATCAACTTTTATGAACAACACACTTTTTTCTTTCCCCAAACCTGAGAACGAACCTGTATTGGGTTATGCACCAGGTAGTCCCGAACGTAAAAAAATTCGCGAAGCACTCGAAGAACTGTACAAGAAACAGTATGAGATTTGCCCCATCATCGGTGGCAAGAAGGTGAAGACCAAAGAGACCGGCACCATTGTTATGCCGACCGAGAACAAGCACGTCCTCGCCAAATACTACAAAGTCGGTGAAAAAGAGGTCAAGATGGCTATCGATGCCGCAATGAAAGCTCACGAGGAATGGGCCAACACTCCTTGGATGGAACGTGCCAGCGTGATGCTAAAAATAGCCACGCTTATTAGCGGCAAGTATCGTTGGCTTATCAACGCTGCTACGATGCTCGGCCAGGGTAAGACTACTATGCAGGCCGAAATCGACTCGGCATGCGAGCTTGTCGATTTCCTCCGCTACAATGCCTTCTATGCTTCGCAGATCTATAGCGATCAGCCCTGCAGCGACAAGGGTACGCTCAATTATGTAACCTATCGTCCGATGGAAGGCTTTGTCTTCGCCATCACCCCGTTCAATTTCACCTCTATTGCCAGCAACCTCTGCCTGAGCCCCGTGCTGATGGGCAATGTCTGCATCTGGAAACCCTCCACAACAGCTATGCTTTCCAACTATATCCTTATGGATATCTACAAAGAGGCTGGTTTGCCCGACGGCGTTGTCAACTTCCTGCCTGGCAGCGGCTCGCTCATCGGCAAAGTTGCTTTTGCCAACGAGAACCTCTGCGGTGTCCATTTCACTGGCTCTACCGGCACTTTCAATAGTTTCTGGAAGAGCATTGGCAACAACATCGCTAACTACCGCACCTATCCGAAGATTGTCGGCGAAACCGGTGGCAAGGACTTCATTTTCGCTCATGCTTCAGCCAATCCCGCACAGGTGGCAACGGCTATCGTCCGTGGAGCCTTCGAGTTCCAGGGCCAGAAGTGCTCGGCAGCAAGCCGCGCTTACGTTCCCAAGTCGATGTGGCCTGAGGTCAAGAAGATTGTCGGACAGATGATTAAGGAAATCAAGGTCGGTGACGTACGCGACTTCTCGGCATTTGTCAACGCTGTTATCGACGAGGCTTCGTTCGACAACTGCATGCGCTACATCGAACACGCCAAGAAGAGCAAAGATGCCGAAATCGTCTTCGGCGGTACCGGAGACAAGAGTGTCGGCTGGTTCATTCAGCCCACCGTCATCCTGGCCAAAACTCCTAAATACAAATCGATGTGCGAAGAGATTTTCGGACCTATCATCACTATCTATGTCTATGATGATAAGGATTATGAGAAGACTCTCCACCTCTGCGACGAGACTTCGCCCTATGCACTCACTGGAGCTATCTTCGCTAGCGACCGCAAGGCTCTGCGCCTCGGTGCCGACATACTGAAGTATGCCGCCGGCAATATCTACTACAACGACAAGCCCACTGGCGCTGTTGTAGGTCAGCAACCCTTTGGCGGTGCCCGCGCCAGCGGTACCAACGACAAGGCTGGTTCCTACCTCAACCTTATCCGCTGGACTTCGCCGCAGGCCATCAAGGAGACCTTCGACCCGGCTTACAATTACACCTATCCGTTCGTAAGCAACGACGACAATCCATACAAGGCTCCCAAGGCTGCAAAACCCGCAGCTAAGAAACCTGCTGCAAAGGCCAAAGCTAAAGTCGCAAAAAAGAAATAATCATCTTTTAGAAACTGTTTTGTAAAAAAAATGATTATTTTGTTACTAACGTAAGTGAGAGTTCAGACGAGATTCTGAATCAATTTCGTCGACTCTCACTTTTGTCGAATAAAAAGGACAAGCAGACGAGCCTTGTTCGGCAAATAACAAAATGTCAAGAGTCTGCATCAAAACAAATAAAAAATGGTTAAAAAAATCAAAAAAATTGCGATGCTGCTTTTTGTTGCAGCGACAGTCCTTTCATTCAATGCCTGCGGCGAGAAAGAAAATGAAAATTCCGACTCCAATTCAAACGACGCCTGGATGTTGGCCGATACTGAATGGAACTGGAATGACTTGGAATCAGACGAAGTGTTTGATGTAACAGTCGAATTCAATGGCCCAAAACTCGCCTCATTGCGTCTTTGGGATTTCTCGACGGGAATAATGCAACTTAGCAGCTATATGGGTACATTCACCTATTCTGGTGGCAACGGCACTTTGGACTTGAGGGATTCGGATACCGATGCACACGTTACTGCCACCTTTAAAGTGGCCGGGACAACGATGACTCTCACTTTCAAAGGCGCCACCTATACACTTACCAAAACAGAATAGCTTTTTAACTGGCATTTGACAAACGGGGGAGGCACCAAGGCGGTAAATCCCCCTTTCTTTAAAAAATGATAAATTATAGATTATTAGCGCTATTTGCTCTCCTGCTTGTTGCAGGCGAAGCCTTCGGACAGGATAGTGATACTCCTGTCGATGAAAATGCATTTCCGCATAATGTTTTTCCGAAGAAGGCTCCTTCGCATCTTTCTGTCGGACTCTTTGGAGGATTCGACAACAACCATCACGTAATCGATGTAGCCTATGCAACTGATATGAAATATACCGATCTGTCGGGTTTCACCGCCGGTCTTGCTCTTGGCTATCATCCGACAGGATGGTTCGCCTTGCGTGCCGATGTCGCTATGGTGCAGAAGAACTATCGTCTTGACCGCGACAACCGTTACCTGCCTTTCGTCTACACCGAGTCGACAAACAACTATCTTTCCGTGCCTGTTGTGGCTGAACTATCAATTGGCCGCACATTCAGAGTGGTGGGCATCATCGGCGGCTATGCAGGCTATTGGCTCAGCGGTCACCGCGAGGGACAGAGCCTTTCTGTCACCTATCTTGTCACCAATAATCAGGAGGACACCTTTTTCGATGAGGATTATCAATTCAACGATACTCGCGACAATCGTTTCGACGCAGGACTCGTCTATGGTTTTTCTGCCCGTTGTACCATTGTCAAGAAGATAGACCTCTCGGCCGAAATACGTTGGTATTATGGACTTACCGACATACATAAGAAATATATGTCCAACCTCAACCCACGTTACAACACCACACGTGCCATCCAGTTCGGCATCGCCTACTGGCTATAAAAAATAGAAAAATGGTAATTGAAAATTGAAAACAATGAGAATTAACAACATAATAAAACTGTCATTTCTTCTTACTCTAGCGCTCGTCTCCTGCCGCAAAGAGCCGCTCGAAGCTGTCGATCCCAACCATCGTTTTTGCAGCACCTACACCTCCCAGTTCGAAACGGTATGGACCGGTATAGACCAAGGCTATCTTTTCTGGGAGCGCGACACAGTTGACTGGGATGCCGTCTACGAGCGTATGCTGCCGGTGTTCAAATCGTTCGACGCCAAAGGCTCGGCCACCGACGACGAACTCACTCAAGCCTATAAGGATATGGTTCGCGGCTTGCTCGACCACCATATGTATGTGCAGGTCAAGAATCTAAAGACCAATCACGCCGTCTATGCCGACCCTGCGTGGGACGAGGTGCCTTTCCGCGACTATTATC
Organism: Bacteroidales bacterium UBA1217; assembly: GCA_002309335.1. Lineage (GTDB taxonomy): Bacteria > Bacteroidota > Bacteroidia > Bacteroidales > P3 > Colimorpha. The sequence continues at coordinate 12,386 of DBXH01000011.1, forward strand.
ATTACACCCCTTTCGACCAGCAGGTGGCGTTGCTCTCATCTATGCCGGGAGTGACGGAATATAGAGCAGGAGGCAGTTCTTTCCCCTGCTATTTCGCTCTCTTTCCGGGCAATAACGGCAAAAAGATTGCATACCTCCGTTTTCGCTCTTTCCAAGTCACCTCAGTCGTCCGATACCTCTCTGCCAGCGAATTGGCACCCCTTAGGGCTTTCTACGGAACAGGCATCACCGATGGCGTCACCAATGGTTGGGCGGGACGCGACGAGGTTGAAGCTGTGATTATCGATGTGCGCGGCAATGGCGGCGGACTTCTGGCCGATCTAAAACCTGTTGTTGCCAGCCTCTCAACGTCGGATATCGACCTCGGCTATTCGCGTACCAAAGAGGGACTTGGCCGTCTAGACTATAGTGCATGGACACCTTTCATTATCAAGTGCCCCGGCAATCATCTTTCGGGCGACAAAAAGGTGGTGGTTCTCACCGATGTCAATTCTGCCAGTTGTTCGGAAATTACATCGCTTATGATACAGTCGATGCCCAACGGCACCATTATAGGCGAGCGCACCTATGGAGCCACTTGCCCGCTCATCGACGGTGGGCACGATATGCTCTACAGCGGCGTCTTTGGCAATTATGACAAGCTTGGTTACTATGTGTATACCAGTAACTTCGATGTTGTCGACAAAAACTATAAATCGCTCGAAGGGGTGGGAGTGACCCCCGACATTGAATGCATTTTCGATTTCAACGCCCTTCAATCGGGCCACGACAACCAGCTTGAGCGTGCCCTTGAATTCGTCAGAACGGGAAAATAACGTTCTGCTATAATATTTGTCTGTGTTGTTCCTGTCTGGTTCAGAGGTTGTTATGCCTATATTGGACTGTTGTTTGTTCAATGCCGATGAAAAAAATACCATTGTCGTGTAAAAAAACAAGATGGATTGTTACATATAGTATGTAGTTGAATTTGAAAAATTGTTAGTTTAATGAAAAAAGTTTTTTCTTTCCTGATTATGGCTGCGGGGCTTTTCGCCTCTGTTAATGCCCAAAACTGCGTTGTTTCGCTGCCTTACGATGTCTATACAACAGCGACGAATGTCGACAGCTGCTGGACATTGCACAACGCATCGGTTAGTAATTATTCCATACAATCGTCCAATAACAACGTGAAAAGTTATGCTGTGTTGCCTTTGTTCGATATGCCCCTGTCGGCAATACATATACAATTAAGGTATTCTGTATCTGACAGCATCCCTGTAGAGATAGGCGTTATGACCAATGCCGCCGACACCAACACATTCCATCCATACGACACGGTATATGGTTCTGGCTCGAACATTCTGTTAGGAAATTTAGATTTCGGTCGCTGGATGGGAACTGACGGTCATATTGCTATCCGCTGGCGTCAGGGTTACCTGCGCCGCGTGACTCTCGACACCGTCTATGGTTGCTACACACCCTACGATGTGGTACTCTCTAGCATTACCGCCACCTCGGTAACCGTCAGTTGGCGCAACCGCACATTGGGTGCTGCCGGCTATGAGGTGGGTGTGTCCCGGTATAGAGAGTATAATTATACAACCTATTATACAACAGAAAACACTTTCGTTATCGACAGCCTTCAGCCAGGTACTTATTATCAGGTGAATGTACGTACCGTTTGCGATAGTGGTAACAGCTATTCGCAGAATACCAATGTCGTCTTCTGCACCGATTGCCTGCCTGTCTCGTCGTTGCCTTATCGCCTGGTGTCCAACGACCTTGGCCCTGCGGTTAACGTAGTTCCCTATATGAATGTTCCTTGCTGGACCTACATCGAGCATCCTGAAAGCGGCTACTGCTATTGGGTGTCGCCCGAATTCGACACCACACAGATTCGTATGGATCACCTGAAGTTGACAGCAGCTCTGCGATATACCAACGATATGGGCGCCACACTTCAGTTCGGAACAATGAACAACAATATGCAGATTGGCAGTTTCAGCCATATTGACGGCATCAACCTGCAGAACAATGTGACAAATGCCAGCACAGGTGCGCTGACTTTCTACTGCAACGACCGCTCGGCCGGACGTCTGGCCTTCCGTGCATTCATTGGGAAAATAAGAAACCTCGACTCAATCGTCATCGAACAGGAGGTTTGCCATCCTGTGAAGAACATCGTCGTCACAAATCGCACAGATCATTCGTTGACCATCAACTGGACAGAACAGGGCACCGCAACCTGTTGGATTGTGGATTGTGCAAC
>DBXH01000011.1:14778-16023 GCA_002309335.1 Bacteroidales bacterium UBA1217
TCCAGATAGGCAACCCAGGCAGTTCCTATTCCGCTCACTATCCTATTGAAAGATCTTTTAAACACTCTCTGACACAGACAATCTACCCGCTGACGCAATATTCGGCCGCTGGTTGGATTGACACCGTTTGGTTCTATTGCAATACATCTTTCAACGGAACTGGTCAGCTCGACACCTCGTTGACGCTCTATCTGGCTCATTTCGACACCATTGTGGCTCGCAACAACAACGATTGGGTGGAATTGGACTCTCTTGTAGAGGTCTTCCACGCCAATACCTGGCTTGCGCCAGGCGGCAACCGCTGGGTGCCAATACCTCTCCAAACACCGTTCTTTTACAATGGCGTAGACGAGTTGGCCGTGGTATTTCTTCATAGCAACAGTACTTCAAGGTACAGTGGCGACTATTTCTCTTATTCTTCTGCTGGTAATGGAAGCCTTATGTATAAAGGTGACGCTTCTCCGTTCCCGCTGCAGCAGATTGTGTCCGACGATTTCCTCGGCTCAAGAGTCACAAACAGGCCGGTAGTGCGCTTTTCTATGGTCACAAGCAGTTGTCAAAATGTTAGCAATGTCCATATTGCAAGTGTCGAAGGCAACGCGGTCCGTCTGCTGTGGAACGAATCCGGCAGCGCCTCTCAATGGCAGGTGTCTTACGCCGCCAACGACGGTAGTCACAGTGGCACTCTCTTTGCAAACGACTCGACGGTATGCACTATTGGTGGCTTGCGCGGCAACTGCACCTACAATTTCTCTGTCCGTCCCATTTGCGGCGAGGGCGACACAGGCTACTATTTCGGCAACGTAAGCGCCTATATCGAAACCTGCCCTGTTCCTGACAGCGTTACTGCCGACGTCTCTATCGACCCATTGCTTTCCGACCAGGCTATCGTCAGCTGGCGCGAGAACGGCAGCGCTACGCAGTGGGAGGTGGCTTTCTCGGAAGTGACGGTTGCGGATTCTGGCACCGCCCACTCAGGAGTGGTCAGCACTTCCACCAATCCTTTCACCCTTACAGGTCTTTATAGAAACACACGCTACAATATCAGAGTACGTGCCGTGTGTGGTGCCGACGACAGCAGCTTGTGGTCGCAACCTGTGCAGATCTACACTAACCGAGGCTCTTTCTCGCACGACATCGTACAGTTTGGCGAAGTAGGCTCTTATATCGATTACAGAGCTCCTATCAATGGGTATTTTAACCATACTTGGACTCAGAATTATGGATGATAATCGAAATGTAAAA
>DBXH01000006.1:0-128 GCA_002309335.1 Bacteroidales bacterium UBA1217
AAGCAGCCCATGCATTTCTTCGGACTCGTTGGCTCCGGCTGTTTTATATTGGGCTTCATTGCTTTGATAGTGGTGTGTGTGCTTCGTCTCTGCGGCCAAATAGCATTGACCAACAGCGTGTGGTTCTA
>DBXH01000006.1:160-392 GCA_002309335.1 Bacteroidales bacterium UBA1217
TGTCAGGATTCCTTGGTGAGCTTATATGCAGAAATTCACCCACTCGCAACTCGTATCTGATTGAAAAAGAAATGGTCGATTAAGAAATGGCATCATTGTTCCTTGACCGCGACGGTGTGATAAACGTCCGCATAGTCGATGACTATGTAAAGCGTCTTGATGATTTTGTCCTTATCGACGGTGTGCTTGATGCAATGGCGATATTTGCCAAGAAGTTTGAACATATATTCAT
>DBXH01000006.1:494-54546 GCA_002309335.1 Bacteroidales bacterium UBA1217
AAGCGGAGCATTCGTTTATGCGCAAGCCGTCAATAGGAATGGCTTTGAGAGCAAAACACGACTTTGCAGGTGTGGATCTGCACGACTCTGTGATGGTCGGCGATACCAGAAGCGACATGCTGTTTGGCCGTCGTGCCGGTATGACGACAGTGTTAGTGGGCGAGGAACGCGAGCTGGCTCGAAAAGAGCCACATCTGGTTGATTTTTGCTATGACGATTTGATTGGGTATGCTAGATCTTTATGAATTTGATGGTTATAGATTTATAAATTTATAATTGATGAAAAAAATAATCTGTTTTTCGCTTCTATGCATTGCCGTGGTTTTGGCGACAGGATGCAAAAACGAGAAAAAGACGGAGAATCCGATGGATTATATTATTGGCAAATGGAGTCTCTATGAGACATGCTATGGTTCGGACTGTACAAAGATGAATGATTTCGGAATTGAACGTAACTGGGATCTTTTTATTGACACTGTTAGTTGTCCGTATAATTCGAAAAAAGATGTCTTCCATAAGGGACACAGGAAATTCTACGATTCAGATGAAGATTTCAAATGGCGGCTCAGCAATGGATTCGACACATTGTTTACCTATTCATTTTTAGACAATAATGCAGACACACTTCTTGTCAACAAAATTACCAAAGACACCCTTGAACTTGTAACGATGGAGGAAAATGTCCTGATTATACAGCGGTTTGTGAAAAAATAACTATTAGAGCCATGATGTACCGTCCGACAGCGAAGAAAAAGAAAGAGACAGCACCGCGGAAAAGCCGCAAAGGGGTTGTCCCTTTTGTCGCAGTCGTCTGTACGGTACTGGCAGTGCTGGTGTTTGTGTCGGCAAGGAAAGTCGGCTCCGATGCACCTCAGGCTGACATTTCGGTGACAGTGGGGCCGGAGTTCGACGACTGTGTGGTTGAATCCATACCAGAGAGACCGCAGGAGGGGATGGTATATAGAAGACGAATATTGCGTAGCGAAATACCTGCCATCAACTACAGGAACATCAGATATCGAGAACTTCTCAATGATATCAACGACACCCAATTGGTAGCGGCACGCAAAAACGGTATCGAGCCTGAATCATTAAATGAGGCTACAAGCGACGACCGTCTGGTGATGATTTTCAGCACGGACAGATACAGGGTTGACACCATGTATCACTCCGTTCCTTATTTGCTCCCCGAAGCGGCATTGTTGCTCAACTACATCAGCATTCGTTTCGAGCAGTTGATGGAACAGCACTACCCGAATATCGGTAAGCATCGTATCATCGTGACCAGTGCGCTCCGCACAGAACAGAGCGAACGCAACTTGCGAAGGGTGAACCGAAATGCAACCGATTCATCCTGTCATCTTTACGGCACAACATTTGACATTTCGGCGCAAAGATACGAGCATAGCAACGGACGCGACACCGTGGTCGAGGCATGCAAGCAGATGCTCGCACTGGCATTGTATGAGATTAGATATGAAGGACTTTGTTATGTGAAATACGAACGGGGCTCTTGTTTCCACATCACTCTACGTTCCACACAATATAACGGCAACAAGAAATCGGAAACCAGAAGTTACTACAATCCTGGTTCGCCGCAATATATGAAAACGAAAGTCGTTGACCAGCCGAGGATTGAACAGAAAATGGAAAATAGTGAATCAGGCACTGAGAATGAGGAAAAGACAAATACGACACAAGCAGAAAACAGAAAGGAAAAACTGAATAATCAGTCCCGGGAACAGCAATCTGCGACAAAAGAGAAGTCAACAAAGAAGAAAGAGCCTGTGCAAAAGCAGGATGAGCCTAAAACAAACAATAAAAGAAACGATATAACCGAACGAGAACGTATGTCGCTCGACATGTATGAACGTCGTTCGGGAATGTAAAATACAAGAGTTAAAAGAAAAACAGAATATGTCATTACAATGTGGAATCGTTGGGTTGCCCAACGTCGGAAAATCAACACTTTTCAACTGTCTGAGCAATGCAAAGGCGCAGGCGGCCAACTTTCCTTTTTGCACAATAGAGCCCAATGTTGGTGTGATTACGGTGCCCGATGAGCGACTAAGCAAACTTGTAGAGATAGAGCATCCTGCCAGTATTGTGCCAGCAACGGTGGAAATTGTGGACATTGCCGGCCTCGTGAAAGGCGCATCAAAAGGCGAAGGTCTTGGAAACAAGTTCCTTGGCGACATCAGAACAACGGATGCAATAATACATGTATTACGTTGCTTTGACGACGACAATATTACACATGTGGACGGTACTATCGACCCGGTTCGCGACAAAATGACCATTGACCTTGAATTGCAATTCAAAGACCTGGAAACCATTGAGAACCGATTTGCCAAAGAAGAAAAGAAAGCCAAAACCGGCGGTGATCCAAAAGCAAAAAAACTTGTCGAGGTGATGTCCTTGTACAAGGAAGCTCTTCTTGCAGGAAAGAGTGCACGTACCGTGAAGCTCGACGAGAGCCAGCAAGAGGCAGCCAAAGATCTTATGCTGTTGACTGCCAAACCAATATTGTATGTCTGTAATGTTGATGAAGCTTCAGTGGTTACTGGCAACAAATACGTGGAGCAAGTCAAGGATGCTGTAAAGGATGAGGAGGCCGAAGTCCTGGTTATTGGAGCCGGAATTGAGGCTGACATTGCTGAACTTGAGACATATGAGGAGAAGCAGATGTTCCTTGAGGATCTTGGATTGAAGGAGTCGGGCGTGAATAGACTTATAAAGGCAGCATACCGACTGTTGAACCTTCAGACATTCCTGACAGCGGGGCCAAAGGAGTGTCGTGCATGGACATTTCGCAAAGGAATGAAAGCACCTCAAACAGCGGGAATTATCCATAGTGACTTCGAGCGTGGCTTTATACGTGCCGAAGTGATAAAATACGACGATTATGTAACTCTTGGCAGCGAGGCCAAATGCCGTGAAGCCGGTAAGATTTCTGTCGAAGGCAAGGACTATGTCGTTCAGGATGGTGACATTATGCATTTCAGGTTTAATGTTTAAGGATATAATGACCATAAGGTTGAAATAACTTAAACAATAAATTTATATATATTTACGTTATAGTGCATATTGTTTTTTCCTAAATGGCTCATCGTATTAGAAATAAACGTCTTATATTGGTGGGAATGGCTGTTGCTGTTCTTGCAGGATGTTCTACGCAGAAAGCCAATTGGAGCAATATAACCTATCATAACACCACGTGTCACTACAATGTGTGGTGGAATGGCAACGAAAGCTTAAAGACCGGAATACGGAGCCTCGAGAAGAACTTCAAGGACGACTACACCCAGATTCTGCCTGTCTATCAGATTGGTAGCAAAGAACAGGCGATGAGCGTCTTCCCACAGATGGACAAGGCTATCGAGAAGGGTGTCAAAGGTATAAAAAAACACAGCATATACGTACAAGGCCGCGAGCATGTCAAGTATGTCAAGCATTGTTACTTATTGACAGCATATGCCACATTCTACAAGCAAGACTATGCTGCCACTGCAAATACCTGCAGGATGATAATCGCGCAATACAACGGCAGTGTTGAAGCCGATGAGGCGAGAATACTGCTTGCACGTTGCCTGACACAAGAGAAACAGTACAGCGATGCCGAGTCGTCACTTGACCTGCTTGTCAACGAGCAAAGCAAGGACAATTTTTCGTCCAAGCTTTCAGACAAACTCTATCTTGCGATGATTGAGGCTGTTCTTCCTCAGGAAAAATACAAAAAATCGGTTCAGTACATTCGTCTTGCTCTTGATGAGGTTGGCGATCACCGCACAAAAGCCCGCCTGTATTTCATCATGGCACAGATATACCAGAAACTCGACAAGAGACCTACAGCATCTAAGTATTATGAAAAGGTGCTTAAGAACCATCCAGACTACGTCATGGAATTCAATGCAAGAATCAACATTGCATCGTGTTCAGATGTCAATCACACCGATGTCGAGGATGTGGAGCGTAGTCTTGACAAAATGTTGAGGGACAAGAAGAACGAGGAATTCAAAGACCAGATTTACTATGCAAAGGCAGAGATGTATCTCGGCATGAAGGATGCAAAAAAAGCGTGTGACAACTATAAAATGTCGGTCCAAGCCGCTGCCAACAATCCGGCCCAGAAGGCCAAGTCGGCATTAAGAATGGCCGATGTCCTTTACGAGTTGTACGAGAATTATGACGACGCACAGAGCTATTATGATACAGCAATGCACATCATAAAGCCTGGTTATCCGCATTTTGACGAGATACGCTCACGATATAACACCCTCACTGCACTTGTCGAGAATACAAGACCTATTCATAGAAACGACAGCCTGTTGAACATGGCCGACATGGATCCGCGTGAACGCCTTGAGATGATTCAGAAGAAAATAGAAGATTTGAAAAAGAAAGAGCAGGAGGAAGCTGAACAAAAGCTGATAGAGGAATTCAACAAGGACGCGCTTGCGCAGCAGAACACACTGCAAGGCGATTGGTACTTCTACAACAGCAACACTGTCAGCAAAGGTAAGGAGACATTCCGCCAACGCTGGGGTATGCGTTTGCTTGACGACTATTGGTTTATTTCAAAACGCAACGCACTAGGAGGCGCCGTAATTCCTGGCATGGAAGAACCCACAGATGAAATTGACGACGAAAGCGATATCAACGATTCGACAGACACATCGTCAACAATCGCTAAATCGTCGAGAGACAACCCTGACGACCCGCACAATGTGGCATATTACCTCAAAGACATTCCTAAAACCCAAGGACAGCGCGACACAATGCACATGGAGACAGCCCGCTGTCTGCTTAACGCTGGATATATTTACTACGACGGCATAGAAAATACCGACCGTGCACTTGAATGCTATCTGCGATTGGCAAAAGACTATCCCGATGCCGACGAGATAGTGCAGGCCTTTTACCAGCTGTGGCGCATATATACCAAACAGGGAAACACTCCGAATGCCAACTACTACAAGGATATGGTCCTTATGGGATTCCCCGACTGCGATTATGCCAACATGATTCGCGATGAGGACTACTACCTTGAAATCATCAAACGCAGTGAAGTGGCACAGAATGAATATGCCACAGTCTACAACCTTTATCGACGCAAGAAATATTTCGATGTAATAAAGCATGTTGACGAGGCTTTGAGGCAGTACACAGAAGAGCCTCTGATGGGCAAATTCAAGTACTGGAAAGGACTGGCGTGCGCACAGACCAACGACACCAGTACCGCCACGCTCGTCTTCGAGTCGATTATTGCCGACTATCCAGACACCACACAGCTTGTAGTCCTTGCAAAAGAGCAGCTTTCATATCTCAGGACCGGCTACTACACATCATCGTTGGAGGCTATTTCGTCGCAGGACGACGAACGCGGCAAGCACCGTTATGAGGAGAATGTCCGTGACGTGGCTGATAACAAGAATGCATCATCTGCCCAAAATGCCGGAGAAGGGGCCGACGGCAACGAGCTTCCGGCCGAGAGCATGATGTACAGATATCGCGAACATGAACAGCACTATGTCACCATCCTTATAAACGACAAGAAGATTGTGGCAACGCAGTTGCAGTACGCCATATCTGATTTTAACAAGCAGAACTACTCCAACAGCGGATACCGTGCTAGCCCGCTACTTTTCACCGACACAATCCAGATGCTTACTATACACCGCTTCCAGAACGCCCGCGAAGCCGAAGACTACAAGACACATATTATGCTCGATGGCGGGCCGCTGACAAAATACGACAAACGTGACTACATGATTTTCACAATATCAACCCGTAACTATAACACTTTCTATAACCAGAAAAACATCGATGCCTATATCAGGTTCTATGAATATTACTATAAAAACGAAAACTAAATAAAAAAACAATAATTATGGCAAAATTTGCAGAAATGGAAACTATTATCAACACAATTGCCAAAGGCACAACAATCAAAGGAAACATCACTGCCGTAGGCGATTTCAGACTTGACGGCACTCTGGAAGGCAACATTACCCTCAACGGTAAACTCGTTGTCGGCGAGTCAGGCGTAATCAAAGGAAACATCGTCTGCCAGAACGCAAACATCATCGGTCAGGTGATAGGCAACACCTCCGTCAAGGAACTGCTTGCTCTCAACAGCACAGCCAATGTCAAGGGCGATATTCTCATCAATCGTCTGAGCATCGAACCGGGTGCAACATTCTCGGGTAGTTGTCGTATGCTTGACGAGGTGCGACGCGAAAATGAGATGCGAGCCAGCGAACAGGCCGAGACCGAGGATGAACAATAATAAACGACACGACGACTGGGAGAACTGGATACGTTACACGACGCTCGGCATCGAAATGGCTGTTATTGTAGGCGCTTCGGTGTGGGGCGGTGTTACGATTGACCGTCACCGTGGAGCCAAGTTTCCTCTATTTACACTGCTTTTCGCCGCATTGGGACTTGTCGTTGCAATGATACGGCTTGTAAGGGGGACCAACCGTTCCCGCTGAAAGTGGCTTTAGTCATATTCGTTAAAAAATTGGACCTTCAAACTAAGCATATCTAACAACCATTTTGTTATGGATCAACTATTTGAACAATGGGCCGGTGAGCCTTGTATAAACAAGATACAGATTTCCGCAAACGGTTCCAATCGTGTCTATTTCCGTATGGAAGGGGAGAGCAAGACCTGTATTGCCGCTGTAAACAACGACGTGCGTGAGAACGAGGCTTTCTTTTTCTTCGCCAAAGAGTTGAAGGCTCGTGGTATAAATGTCCCTGAAGTATATATGATCAGTGAAGACAGAAGGACATACCTGCAACAAGATCTCGGCAATGTCACCATATATACTTATCTCAGTTCACGCAAGGTGAATGGTGTGGACATCATGCAACCGATGCGTGTGCTATACAAGAAAGCCATTGACCAATTGGTACGTATACAGACGGTATGTAATGACATCGACTTCAGCCATTCGTATCCACACCCGCGTTTTGACAGCCAGTCATTACATTGGGACATGAACTATTTCAAGTATTACTTCCTCAAATTGTTCCATGTCCCGTTTGACGAACAGAAACTAGAAACGGATTTCCAGACTTTCATAGACTATCTGCTTGACGACGACTGCGACTATTTCCTTTACCGTGATTTCCAATCACGTAACATTATGATAGTAGAAGATGAACTCTACTTCATAGATTTCCAAGGGGCACGTCAGGGTGCAGCAGAATACGATTTGGCTTCGCTGCTATACAGTGCAAAATCGGATGTACCCGACAGTATGCGAAGCGAACTCATTGAGTATTATCTGGATAAACGGGAAGAGTCTGCAAGTAATTCCAAATCCGACAAGCCCTGGGACCGTGAGGCTTTCCGCATGAAATTCTATGGCTATGTCCTTGCCCGGATAATGCAAGCCATGGGAGCATATGGCTATCGCGGAGTAATCGAGAAGAAAGACTATTTCGTGAAGAGCATCCCCTTCGCCGTCAAAAATCTGAAGACAATAATTGAAAACCATAAGTTCCCTATAGACATACCGGAATTAGAGGCCGCATGGCATAACGTAGCCAATATGCCGGAATACAACACGGAAGAGGAAAAACTGACCGTGAGCATTTTCAGCTTTTCGTACCGAAAGGGTATTCCATTCGACAAGTCAGGCAACGGCGGCGGCTACGTCTTTGACTGCCGTGCATTGCCAAATCCTGGACTGTTTGATGAATACAAGTCCCTTAATGGAAGAGACGCAGCGGTAATTGAGTTCTTCGATGAACATCCGGAAACTGAGCAGTATCTACAATATGTGCGAGGAATTGTTGGCACATCGGTAGAGGAATACATAAATAAAGGCTATACCCGATTGATGGTTAATTTTGGCTGTACAGGAGGCAGACACCGCTCCGTATACTGCGCCGAGCAAATAGCCAAATTCCTACGTCAAAACTATGATTGCAATGTTGCAATACACCATCTTGAGCAAAGCAAACTGTGATATTTATTATATGTGTAAGATTAAATATATCATAACGTTACGATACACGTCACAAAAAAAAACAATCATGTACGTTTTCATTTGAATAAAAGTTCGTATATTTGCAAATTCAAAAACCTGAAAAATAACTAAAAAAATAATAATAAAAATGAACAAGACTGGATCAATTATCCTTAAGAGCTTTCTAGCCCTTGTAATTGTTTTCCTCATCATCATGGTTCTATTGAGTGTCATCCGTCCTCAGCAGCGTGAGGCAGAATATGACCAGCGTCGTGATGTTTGTGGTGACAAACTTAAAGTTATCCGCACCCTTGAAGAAGCATACAAAACCACCTACGGTACATACTGCGGCAACTTCGACACCCTTCTGTATGGTCTTCATCAGAAAAAGATGGTGGTCAGAAGAAAAGAAGTCACAGCCAAGGCTCCCATGGATTCGGTATACGATGTTCCAGAGAAAGTGGCTAAGGAAAAAGGATGGATTGTATATATCGATGACACGATTGTCCCTCTCGAAAAACTGTTCGAGGACAAGAAACTTGACGAGTCATACAGAGACGAGCAGAAACTGGCCAGCTTAATATTCCTGCCCAAGTTCAGCGACAAACATGTTGGAAAGCGTTTCTTCCTGAAGGCTGACTCAATTGACGTGAGCAGCGAGGGCGGTGGAAAGCTGCCAACATTCGAAGCCCATGTCGAGCTTGACAGCCTATTCGTAGATTATCTTGAAAGTGCAAAATCCAAAGGCTTCAAGAAATTAATCGAAAAATTCACGGGAAGCAACTCGCAATGGCTCATCAACAAAAAAGCCGACCTTAAAGAACGTAACGCAAACAACGAGAACTTCTATATGGGATGGAGAGTCGGTAACCTTGAAAAAATCACCACGGAAAGTAACTTCGAATAATATTATGTTATATGTCGTATAAAATCAACTCACTGATTGTTTCGGAAAAAGTAGTTGTTTCATACGAAAAAAGAATGTCCATTTGCCTTTTGTCAAATGGATTTTCTTTTTCGATAAGCACTGTACATGACGAAATACTGGCTTTAGGCGAAGTGGAATGCGAACTGCACACTTCCATATCTGAACTATTGGCCGACATCAAAGGTGTAATGACTGAAGGCGGAATCCAGGCATATGGCTTGAAGGAAACGGAACTAGTAGTAAACAGCCGTCAGTTTGTGTGGGTACCCGAGCATCTTTACGATGATAGCAAGCAGCGGGCCTATATCGAAGCTATGTGCAAGATTGAATCAGGACACGGTGTTTTCTCGGACTTCAACAGCACCGTGAAAGCCTACATGGTATTCTGCGCAGACAACAACATTGTATCGGCTTTCAAGATCGCATTTCCCGGCCTCATGGTAAAATGCCAGCACGACAAGATGGCTAACCGTACAATGATGGAAAATAGCGACCTGAAGTCCATCATACTCATCAACGTAAGAGACGGTGAGAGCGATTACTCCGTGTTCTGCAATAAGAAACTGATGCTTTCGAATACGTTCGACTGTGCTAATTTCGACGAAACGCTCTATCATGCTCTCAACCTTACAAAGCAGTTGCACCTTGAGGATGCCATGATGATGGCTGCCGTGTGCGGTGATGTCGATAGGGAACGATTTGCACGTTTACGTCAGTTCTTCCCAAATGTGGCTTTGTATACCGGTCGTCCATTGACGATGACAAATCCAGAGATGCAGCATTTTGCATTATACCGTCATGCATTAATACTGTCATAAGAGATGCGAATCATTGCCGGAACACTGCGTGGCCGTCGCCTCAACCCACCTGCCAATCTGCCTGTGCGCCCCACAACAGATATGGCACGTGAAAGTTTGTTCAATATTTTGAACAACTATGTCGACTACGAAGAGTGTTCGGTGATGGATCTTTTTGCCGGTACCGGTGCTGTCAGCATTGAGTTTGTGTCACGTGGAGCCAAAGATGTGACCAGTATCGACATCAACAATTCTTGTACCGAATACATCAAATCAGCCTCACGCCAACTGGGAATAGAAAACATGCATGTTGTTCGTGCCGATGTTTTCGATTTGTTGAAACGTGCATACAAAAAATTCGACATCATCTTTGCCGACCCACCTTATGCACTGAAGGAGCTTTCATCGCTGCCCGATGTTGTGTTCAACAGTGATGTACTTACCGAGGATGGGATATTCATACTCGAACACCCTAGGGAGTTCAGTTTCGATGAACATCCCAACTTCTGGCAGCACAGAGCATACGGGAAAGTGAACTTCACCTTTTTCGCAAAGAAAATAGAAAAATGATTTTCCTTAAATAATATTGTAACCCTAATCTTTAAACCTTAATATATGCAAGCAATAGTTAAAACCAATTATCATTTTCCAAAACAGAAAAGCCTCTACGTCGGAAAAGTTCGCGACGTGTATAATATTGACGACAAGTATATGGCAATGGTTGTAAGCGACCGTATTTCCGCATTCGATGTCGTTCTTCCTAAAGGTATTCCTTTCAAAGGCCAAGTGCTGAACCAGATAGCATCAAAATTCTTGGATGCCACTTCCGATATTGTCCCTAACTGGAAACTGGCTACTCCCGATCCAATGGTCACTGTCGGATTGAAGTGTGAAGGCTTCAAGGTTGAAATGATTGTCCGTGGTTATCTTGCCGGCTCGGCATGGCGTGAATACAAGGCAGGCAACCGCACCCTTTGTGGAATAATGCTTCCTGAAGGCATGGTCGAGAACCAGAAGTTCCCCACACCCATCGTTACACCAACCACAAAAGCTGACGAGGGCCACGATGAGAACATCTCGCGTGAGGAAATAATTCGCACTGGACTTGTATCGGAAGAGGACTACAATCTTCTTGAGAATTATTCGCTCGCATTATTCCAGCGCGGAACTGAAATCGCCGCACAAAAAGGCCTTATTCTTGTCGATACAAAATATGAATTTGGCAAACATGATGGCAAGATATACCTTATCGACGAGATCCACACTCCCGACTCATCGCGTTATTTCTACAAGGAAGGCTATGAGGAGCGACAAGCCAAAGGTGAACGTCAGCGTCAATTGTCCAAGGAATTTGTGCGCGAATGGCTTATGGAAAACGGATTCCAAGGTAGGGAAGGGCAGAAGGTGCCTGAAATGACCCCTGAAATTGTCAATTCTATCACCGATCGCTATATCGAACTCTATGAGCACATCACCGGCGAGAAATTCGTCAAGGCCGACGAATGCACCGACATCGAGGCTCGTATAGAGAAGAATGTGACCGACTGTCTCGCAAAACTGTAACAATAAGGAACTCTGACATTGGGTTTATTGTTGGCTTTGACGGGCTATCGCAATCTATTGCAACTAAAAAATAGATTCGTTAACCTATAAACTATAAGACCATCACCAATTAATGAAGAAGATACCGCACACCTTTACCATCGTCTTCTTTCTGATACTTTTCGCCGCCCTTCTGACATGGATTATTCCGGGCGGCGAATTCGTCAGAGAGACCATCTCTGTCACTAACGCCGACGGCAGCGTGTCCGAGCGTGAGGTGGTACGTGGCGACTCCTTCAGGTATGTCGATAGCCAACCGCAGACCTGGCAAGTGTTTTCTTCTCTTTTCTCCGGTTTCTGCGACAAAGCTGACATCATTATCTTTATTTTGATGGTCGGTGGCGCATTCTGGATCCTCAACAATAGTCATGCTATAGACATAGGCGTTATGGCGTTCCTGCGTCGTGTGCAGAGACTGAACAGATACAAACTATTCAATAAAATAGGTGTCGAAAATATTATTATCACATTGATAATGATACTCTTCAGCCTATTCGGAGCGGTATTTGGAATGAGTGAGGAAACAATAGCATTTGTGGTGATATTCGTTCCTCTTGCCATTTCAATGGGCTATGATTCTATTGTCGGTGTGTGTATGTGCTATATGGCTGCTCACGTGGGTTTTGCAGGAGCCATGCTCAATCCCTTCACTATTGGAATAGCACAAGGTATTGCCGGACTTCCTATCTTTTCAGGATTGGAATATAGATTTTTCTGTTGGCTGATACTTACAGCAATAGGCATAGCCTTTGTCCTTTTTTATGCCAACAAAGTCAAGAAACATCCAGAAAAATCGCCCGTTTACAAGTTGGACAGCTATTGGCGTGAGCGCTCTATGCAGCAGTCTGCTGGCGAAGTGGATTACCAAACGCCACGCGTGGCATGGATTGTTTATGCTGCATTAGGTATTGTGATGGTATTCTGTTCTGTCAAATACCCTTTCACAACCATCGCTATAGGCAATGGCAGTTCGTCAATATGTTTAATACCTGTTTTTACAGCACTCTATCTTGTCACAGGTTTCTTTGCCTTACGTAAGTCGGTCCATTTTTTCATATTGGACATACTGGTTTTCACCATCTGTTTTCTTGTCGTCGGAGTACTTGGCTACGATTGGTATGTCATGGAGATTTCCGCCTTATTCCTTGCCATGGGACTACTCTCCGGCATTGCAGACAAGCAAAGTGCCGACGATCTTGCCAAGCTGTTTCTTGCTGGATGCAAGGACATTCTCTCCGCCGCACTTGTCGTCGGATTGGCAAGCGGAATCATCTTCATTCTCCGTGACGGAAAAGTCATCGACACAATTCTCTACGGACTTACATGCTCCCTTGCCAAAGCAGGTGAGATAACATCCATGGGTGCCATGTACGCATTCCAAACACTTCTTAACGTTATCATGCCGTCGGGTTCCGCAAAGGCTGCCCTCACAATGCCAATTATGGCCCAGTTTGCCGACCTCACCAACATGTCTCGACAAGCCGTTGTACTTGCCTTCCAGTTCGGTGACGGATTCACAAACATGATAACACCAACATCTGGTGTTCTTATCGGCTGTCTTGGGATTGCCCGAATTCCATACGCCACATGGTTGAAATGGGTATGGAAATTCATTCTTTTTCTTATCATTGTCGGTTTCCTGCTGATTCTTCCGACACTATTCTTCAATTTCCCTGGATTTTAATATTAGAGTTTAAAATTGATACTGAATAAACCCTATGAAGAAAGCCACACTCTTTTCACTTATTCTGACCTTGGCAATGACTCTCAACGCCCAGGACACCAACTATGTGCGTCAAGTGTTGAATAAACTCACATCAGAAGAGTTTCACGGTCGAGGCTACTCATATAAAGGCGACAGCATAGCTGCAGAATACATCCGTGGCGAGTTAAAACGACATGGAATCATGCCACTGGGCGACAACTACTTCCAGCATTACACTTTCAGCACGTCTTCAATGGAGGGCCCGCTGTCATTCGCTGTCAATGGCCACAAACTTGTACAGTTCAACGAGTATCGCGTACCTGCGTGGTCCAAGTCGACATGGGGCGACTACAAAGTCATCACTCTGTCTTCTAAATTATTGTGCAATGCCGATGCGCTTAAAAAATACCTGAGTAAAAACAACGACCTTCTGCGTGAAGTCTTTGTATACATCGATGAAACCGAATTTACAGACATTGACAGCAACGACGCCAAACGATGCCGTTCAATGGTCAATCAACTCCATCTTCGCAACCCCTTTGGTTCAAAAGGAGTGATAGTGGGCAAGTCTGAGCTCAACACCTATTCGCCTGCCTACACCGATTTTGAGCATGACTATGCCTATATAGAGGTGCTGTCGTCATCAATGCCTAAGAAGATAAAAAAGATCAACTGCGCCATCTTCACACAGTTCCACAAGAACTATCAAACACAGAATGTTTGCGGTTATATCCCAGGCGAAGTCGACACGATGCTTGTCTACACTGCACACTATGACCATCTTGGCACTATGGGCGATGACATCACTTTTTATGGTGCACACGACAACGCCAGTGGTGTTGCCGCAGTGTTGGATATCGCACGCAATGTCTATTTCGAGAAGCCGCACTACACACATGTCTTCTGTTTCTTCAGCGGCGAAGAAGCAGGGTTGAGGGGGTCTAAATATGCCTCCGAACATCCCTTGTTCGACTTCGATAAAGTCAAGTTGCTAATTAATATCGATATGTTTTGTGGTGGCGATGAAGGAATCATGGTTTTCAACGCCAATGCCACGGACACAAAACCGTTTTTTGACAAACTCAAAGCCCTCAACGATGTACTTGAGATAGCTCCCGAGATTCGTCCTCGTGAGAATCGTCCCAACAGCGACCACTTCTATTTCTCAAAGCATATGCCTGCTATTTTTGTTCTCAGCATGGGACAACGCTTTGGCGGCTATCACGACCCGCTCGACACATGTGAACGCTGTGGATTGGAGCACTATCTGAATTATATTACTCTGATTTCAGCCCTTGGACTCTGATTCCATCCTTGTGACACGCAGTCTGCGAACAGTGTCAAAAGTGTAAATCAGTAAGCCGGTCCATATTAGTGAGAAGCATACAATATGGGCGGTTGTAAAACTTTCTTTATATACAAAGATACCTATCAAAAACTGTCCCGTGGGCGAAACGTATTGCAAAAAGCCCAGGGCTGTGAGCGTGATACGTTCCGCGGCCTTGCCGTAAAGCAGCAACGGTATCGCCGTGACAGCTCCGGCAAGCAACAGCAACATCCATGTCATAAAATCAAACGAATTAAGTGCTGACTGACCATTCACACAAAGGAACGTAATGAAAACCAATGCTGCCGGCATCATCCAGATTGTCTCCACTGTAAGTGCAGGTGTCGCATTGAGGTTCATCTTCTTTTTAAGAAGACCGTAAATTCCAAAACTGAATGCAAGACCAAGCGAGATAATCGGGAAGCGACCATAATCTATGGTGAAATACAGGACACCTGTCAACGCAAGCAGCAACGCAACGGTCTGGGCTCTGTTGAGACGTTCATGAAGGAACAGATAACCCAACAATACGTTGACAAGTGGGTTGATGTAGTAGCCGAGACTGCTCTGAAGTATGTATCCATGGTTTATTGCCCAGATATATAGGCCCCAGTTGAACGTGATCAACGCTCCCGTGACAAGCAGCATAAGATATTGCCGCGGCCGTTTTATATGACTTCTCAGTCGCACCTTGCGGATGCCCATGAAAAGCGTCACCATGAACACCCCGGACCACAACATGCGGTGCGCCAGAATCTCAAAACTGTCGACATGTTCAAGCAGCCGCCAATAAAGAGGGAAGAGTCCCCAGATGCAGTAACACAGCAGGCCGTAAAGCAGTCCTTTGCGATATTCGCCCATAATCAGTTGGTCCAGTATTCGTTTCGTGCTTTCCTGCGCCAAATAAGAATTAATATCAATCCAAACAGCATGCCGCCGAGATGTGCAAAATGAGCTATGCCGTCATGGGTTCCCATAACTCCAGTGAATAGTTCAATTGCTGCGTAACCTATTACGAACCATTTGGCTTTTAGTGGAACAAGAAAATAAAGATATATGCGCTCGTTGGGGAATGTCATTCCAAATGCAAGCAATATGCCGTATATGGCTCCCGATGCACCGACTGTAGGAATGCCGATTATCTTTTGATTATATACTTCTCGTAATTTATCAGCAGTCTCAATGCCAAAATTGTTAGAATAAGCCCCACTGTTCCATGCTGATATGACATCGTTGACCCAGTCGGGATTGACCAAGCTCTGCAAATGTTCTGTATACAGTTGTCGTAGAGCCTCGGGGCTCGGATTTGCAGCATATGCGTCAATAGCGTGATGTACAGGTTCCACCATTAGTCCCGTCACTAACATGTGGACAAACGCAGCACCTATTCCACATACAAAGTAGAATGTCAGGAACCGCTTCATGCCCCAGAAATTCTCAAGTATATATCCAAACATCCATAATGCAAACATGTTGAAAAAGATATGCTCAAAACTACCATGCATAAACATATAAGTCACTATCTGCCATGGACGGAACATATCGCTGCCAACATAATACAATGCCAGATACTCGTCAAGGTCTACACCCGACGAGCTCCGCAGAACTATGGTCGCTACATAGAAAAGTATGTTGATGATCAAGAGATGCTTCACGCCCGTAGGCAGCATCCTGAATCCCATTGGAGAATATTGTTGAGTCATTATATTTTGCTGATATTAGTTATGTTGGAAAAGTAATAATATGAATAGTATTGTAGGTAAGTTAAAATTTGTCATCAATATCCTTCTCACTCAGCACAATCATTGTTCGTTTTCCAGACGGTGACATGTCAGGAGCCTGGCAGCTGAACAAATCGGCAATAAGTTGTTGCATCTCCTCGGGTTTCAATACCGTACCGACACGTACAGCCATCTGGCGAGCCAGCGAAAGACATATATTCTTGTCTCTGTCGCTGAATTTCTGCAGCATATTGCTTCTATACTCGTCGATAATCTGTTCAAGAAGTTGCTGAATACCATTGTCCTTGATATCGTTAGGGGTCGCCGTAACGACAAAAGTGTTGGTCGAGAGGGTCTCTATCACGAAACCTAGCCGTCGCAATTCTGGCATCATCTCGTTCAAAATCTCGCTTTCCGAAGCGTTGAATACACAAGTGACTGGAAACAGCAACTGCTGTGCATGCTTTTCTTTTTCCTCACTAGCCGCCAAAAAGCGCTCGTATAGTATCCGCTCATGGGCTCTCCGCTGGTCAATGACAACAATGCCTGATTTCAGAGTGGTTATGATATAGCGTCCTTGGTAGTTTATCGGCACAGCAGCCGAAGCGACAGGCTCCACAGGTTTTTCTGGCATCAAAGGCTCTGTCATTTCAGGAACAACAGTGTCAAAAAAACTCTCGAGAGACGGTTTCTTTGATACTGACACGTTGTGGTCCGTTCCACTGCTTCTGAACGGGTTGTAATTGGGGTTAAAACTTACCTTAGGAGTCTCAGGTATATAATCCCGTTTTGCGGGAGTAAAATCAATTTCTGTCGATGGATTGAATTCTAATTCGTTGGCGAGAGAGAACTGCCCCAAGGCTTTTTTCGTGGCAGCTCTAAGAACAGCGAAAATCACACTCTCGTCAATAAAACGCACCTCTGTTTTTGTCGGGTGGATATTGACGTCCATCCGTTGAGGGTCGACATCCAACAGAATGAAATAAGCAGGGTAGGTGTGGTCTGGTATCAACTCGCTGTATGCCCTTTCAATCGCAGCCGAAAGGCCAGGATGCTTTATGTAGCGGTTGTTTACAAAAAGGTATTGTTCACCGCGTGCCCGCTTTGCATATTCAGCTTTGCCGACATAGCCACGCACACTCACAGGTTCGGTATGCTCTTCAATATGATATAGTCGTTCATTGAAGTTCAGTCCGAAGATGCCTGCTATTCGCTGTGCAAAATTACCTGGCTTCAAGTCGTAAAGCAGCCTTCCGTTGCTGTGAAAGCTGAAAGCCACTCCATAGTTTGCCAGGGCAATGCGCTTGAAAGTTTCTTCTATATGCGACAATTCCACACTGTCTTTTTTCAGGAAGTTTCGTCTTGCCGGAATGTTGAAGAAAAGGTTTTTTACAGCTATCGATGTACCGACACTGCACATGCACGGACTTTGCTCCTTAACTTCCGAGCCTTCAATGATTACCTGTGTGCCCAACTTGTTCTCATGCTGGCGTGTCTTCATTTCCACCTGCGCCACTGCAGCTATCGAGGCCAAAGCCTCACCACGGAAACCCATTGTCCGAATAGCGAACAAGTCGTCAGCCTTCCTTATTTTCGATGTGGCATGGCGCTCAAAGCATACCAACGCATCACTGTCCGACATTCCACAGCCGTTGTCCACCACCTGTATCAGCGTCCGTCCGGCATCCTTGACAATCAGGCATATCTCTGTTGCACCTGCATCCATCGCATTCTCCAGCAGTTCCTTCACAGCCGATGCCGGCCGATCCACAACTTCGCCAGCCGCGATTTGGTTGGCCACACTGTCAGGCAGAATATTTATAATATCCGACAAGAAAAATAAAGTTTTAAAGTTAAAGAGTTCAATTCACAATTCAAAGTTGTGCAGCAGACAGTTAACGTCAAAATTGAAGTTATAAGTTTAAAGAATCTTTCTGCACTAAAATCACGGTTTTATTCCCGTAATAATAAGCTCAATTTTTGTGTCCTTGAACGCCTGGCGTTTGTTCAACGCGGCAGCAGCCGAACGCTTGATCTCGTTCTGTGTCATACCTGCTATTGTTATCTGCTCGGGACTCAGACCATGCGACACGAAGAACTCCTTTACACTCTGTGCCCTTGCTATCGACAGTTTCTGGTCCGCCTCGATATCCACAGCATATGACTGCACATAACCTTTTATCTGGAACGTCACCTCTGGGTGACCTTTGAACATTTGCATATAGTTCAGCAACGACGTGTCTGACTCTGGCAGCAGGTTCGCGTCGTCATCAAAATAAATGTCAGCAATCGGGAACACGGTGCCCTTCTCGGTCTTGTTCATAATGAAGCGCATCAGGGTGTCATCCTTGAAAATATTGGAGTTGAACTCCTTGTACACCGAGAAATAGCCGGCCTTGTTCGCATACAAAGAGTAGTTGAAACCAGGCACAAATTTCACCTTGCCACCCTTGAATGCCGGGTTCTTGACTATCGGACGGTTGTCGGTGTTCTTCTCAAGTATCAGCAAGTCAACATCCACGTTCTTTTTTGCCACAGGGTCGAAAAAGACCACATGTGGTTCGAACGATTCCACCTGAATGGACACTTTAATCGTGTGTCCGTCACCCTTGCTGCTTTTGTTGTCGAGAACAATGTAGTAAACCTCACCTTTGCGGACAGGTATGGAGCGTAGAAAATCACCATCCTCGTTCGGACGTATGAAAGTTTTCTTGCCGTCTGCCTTCATACCCATCGTAGGAGTTGTCATACGACGACTGCGTGGCTTCGTTTCAGTCTTTCCCTTGCCCGGTTTTGGAGTTGCTGCTGCGATGCCAGTAGTGTCCTTAGACGAAAGATCTGCGGCTAAGGGTTTGATTTTATTCTGAATCAAATGGTTGCTGAAATAAATGTCCGTATACTTGTAAACAATGAAGTCGTAATCGTCCCATTCGTTGTTTGGGGTAATGTTTATTTCGAGATTTCCGCTATAAGGTGCTGTGAATTTGTACCACGTTGAATTGTGCTCATATTCAAACACATTGGGATTGTTCTTGTCTCTCATAATCTCTTGGATGCGGCCAGCGCCTTGCGGTGCTGTTGTGGGGCCGTAGGGTACGTCGGGTTGCAGTTGTATTGCAAAGAGGCAATCGTTGCTGTTTGCGGGCAATTCGATATTTTCGGGTTCTTGCTTTACCGGTTTGGTTGGTTTGGCGGTTTTGCCTTTGTTGCCGGTTTTGTTTTTATTTTGAGCCTGAACGTTGGCAGCGCTGAGAATCAGAGCCAATGCAACGAATGGAATGAATATTTTGCTTTTCATTTTTATATTTATTGCAATAATTATACCGTTGCAAAGATACCAATTTTTTTTGTAATAGATGTTTCTGAACGAATATTTTTGTTAAATAATGGGTTAAAGGATTGAATATTAAAGATGTGGTAAGATTGTAATTTTTGTTAAAGAGAGCTTGGTTTTGCGTTTTGGACGGTTGGGAAATGGGTTTTATTCCCAATTCTATGTATTATTTTTTTGAAATCAGAGTGTGTATAGAGTTTTGAATCGAAAAATGATGAGTTATAAACCGGAATATTAATGTTTTATGAAAAGATACGCATAAATTATGCGTAAACCCAGAATTACCCTAGAATTAACCCAGAATTAACCCAAAGGCGAGGCGAAGGAATGGGATGGTTTTTGTGGCAGATTATAGGAGATTGGCAAACGGGAGGTAAGCAGGAAAGGATTGTATGGTTGGCAATGGGGAGAAGAGATGGGGTTGTGTGAAGGTGTAAGGCGTTGGGTATCAGCGGGTGTTGCGATGGTGAATAACTTTTTTTAGATTAATCATAAATTATTTGTATCTTTGCAGTAATTTAATGTTTAACAATAAAATATCTAAAGCACTATGGTAGTAGAAGTTAATGATAACAATTTTGCTGAAATCAGTCAGTCAAACCTTCCTGTCCTTCTTGATATCGGTGCCACATGGTGTGGTCCTTGCAAGGCACTTGCTCCTATTGTTGAGGAAATAGCCGCCGAGTATGAGGGGAAGGCGCTGGTTTGTAAAGCCGATGTTGATGAATGTCCCGATATTGCTATGAAGTTCCGTGTGCGCAGCGTTCCTACGGTTTTGTTTTTCAAGAACGGTGAAGCTGTCGACAAATCGCTGGGACTCGTGGCCAAGGCAACTTTGACCGAGAAGCTGAACGCGCTGCTGTAGAAAAAAGAGGAAGTTAAGGAGAGGCGTGGGGAGCGGGCCGGATGTTTCAGGAGATAGAGAAATATAAGTCGCTGGATTTCTTTGCAAGGCAGGTGGTGGAGGGATTCATCACGGGCTTGCACAAGAGTCCTTTTCACGGCTTTTCGGTTGAGTTTTCGGAACATCGTCTTTACAATACCGGCGAGTCGACAAAGAATATTGACTGGAAGTTGTATGGCCGCACGGACAAATTGTTTGTGAAGCGGTATGAGGAGGAGACCAATCTGCGTTGTCAGGTGCTTATCGACCAGTCGTCGTCGATGTATTTTCCGATTGAGCGGCAGGGTGTGTTTGCTAATCCCAACAAACTGACATTTTCGGTATATGCAGCGGCATTGATAATGGAACTGCTTGTACGTCAACGCGACGCATTTGGGTTGACGTTGTTTTCGGACAAAGTGGACTTTCAAACCGAGGTGCGTTCGTCGGTGTTGCATCAGCGTTATGTCTATTCTGTGATGGAACAGATGCTGCATCCGGTGAAGGCCGAGACGCTAGAGCAGAGAGGAACCAATGTGGCGGAGTGTATTCACCTGCTGGCCGAGAAGATGCATCGCCGTTCGCTGGTGGTGATTTTCACCGATGCCTTTGTGCGTGAGGAGGATATGGAGCCGCTGTTTGATGCGTTGCGGCATTTGCGGCATTGTAAACACGAGGTGTTGCTGTTTCACACCTACGACCGCGACAAGGAACTGGAGTTGAATTACGGCAACCGGCCGTATTATTTCATTGATATGGAGACGGGCCGCAAGATCAAGGCTTTCCCAAATGAAATTGCCGAGCGATACCGTTCGTCGATGGCTGAGCAGGTGGAACGCGTAAAGCGACACGCGATGCAATATCATATTGATTATGTACCGGTTGATGTGAATCTTGGATTTGACCAAATTATGCAGCCTTATGTGTTGAAGAGGTCGAGACATTATTGAAAGGTTGGAAAGGATGAAAAGGTTCGCTTCGCTTGAAAGGATAAAAAGGTTGGAAATCGTAGAATATATAAAACCTACTATAACCATTAAAACTTGGAATTGAAATAATTAAAGGATATGAAAAATAAAACGTTATTTGTAGTTGCGGCTATAGGTGCGATTCTGTGTGTGTCGTGTGGCCCTAAGGAGGGCGTTATCGGCAAGAAACACAAGATAGACCAGATAATGGCTATAGATAGTCATTATCAGGATGATAGGCTTCTGATGACTACGGATACCTATATTGAGCAAAAGTGGAATTGGGATGGCAAAGAGATGTACCGTATTGATTATCATGGTGGCGAGCATCCCTATTCGGAGGTCTTCTTTTATGATGGCCGTAAAATAATCCGCACCACGGTTCCGGCATATAGTATTCGCTCGGAATTCTTCTATGACGGTCGCAAACTGGAGCGTATAGAGGTCTACGACAAGGATGAACTGTATTGCAATATGGCTTTCATCCACGATGGCAAGCAATTGACAGGAATTTCCTGCAATTATTATACGGTGTCGGACACCAACAACGCCATACTAGAGAAGATGGCAAATCCGTTGAGGTCGCTTGTGGGTGATGAGGTGGCAATGTGCCTTAATTCGGAAAATTGCCAGAGAATAGCGCGTCAGAAGGCAAGGTCGTCAAAGTCGTCTGTTAATGTGCGTTACGAGATTGCTTGGAACGATGATAATCCGACTCAGATTGTATGCTCAGATGCCGAAGGACAAAGGACTATCCGGCTTCAATATGACAGCAAGGAAAACCCATTCTATCAATTATACGGGTTCCATGAATTGAATGATCCAATCTTTGGCTTTGCTATGTTATCGAAAAACAATGTGCTGGCTATCCGTATGCCATATAAAAGAAATAATAACCAGTTGTTTAAATACAGATACGAGTATGACGGCGATGTTGTTGCCAAACGATGGTTGAGTTATTCGTATCCTTCGGTGGATTATACAACGCTGGATAGTGTGACATATAAATTTGAAAAGGCTGAAGAATTCAGCTATATTGAAGATTAATTTTTGATATCGATGAAACGAATAGTATTGTTAATAAGCATAGTTGCTGTTATGTTGTCAGGATGTAAATCGCATAAGGAAACCGTGGTCAATGTTCGTCCCGAGTTTAACGCCGAAGAGGTGTGGCAGCTTGGTGAAATGAAGGGCAAAGAGGTTGTATTCCTTGAAGGTCAGAAGAAAATCACCATCCAGATAAATCCTGAGGCAGGTACATTCAGCGGCTGCAGCGGCTGCAACCGTTATTTTGGTAATTTTAAGGACTTGGGAGACGGCAAGATGGTTCTGTCGGACTTTAACGGCACAAAGATGGCCTGTCCTGAAGCTTTCCATAAGATGGAAAACAACTATATGCAGCTGCTTCAACGTTGTGACGGATTCAATCTTTCGGAATATTCGCTCGAACTGATGCAGGGCGAAAAGGTACTGCTGACTTTTGAGAAGATAAAAGATTGAGGGTGCGCCTATGGAACGCCGGACCTTTTTCGTAGATGTTTTGCTTCCGCTGCACTTGCCGGATACATACACCTATAGGGTTCCATATGACTATAATGATTTCATAAAGGTAGGGCAGAGGGTCGTTGTTCAGTTTGGCTCCAAGCGACTTTATTCAGCCATCGTGCGGCGTGTGCACGAGAATGTGCCGTCGTATACTACCAAATATGTTCTCTCAATACTTGATTTAGAACCGATTGTAACAGAGCGTCAGTTGCTGTTTTGGGAGTGGATGGCGTCGTATTATATGTGCTATCCCGGTGACATAATGGCTGTTGCAATTCCGTCGGCGTTCCGATTGTCGAGCGAGTCGTACATTGTAGTGCATCCTGATTTTGCAGGAGAATACAACGATTTGAGCGAGGACGAAATTAAGGTACTCGATGTGCTGTCGCGCAAGGAGCGGCTGGAGATCAGTGAAGTGGTGGAGATTACAGGCTATCAGAAGATAATGCCCCTCATCAAGACGATGATAGAAAAACATATCATCCTGATGGACGAAGAACTGCACCAACGTTATACTCCACGTTGCTCGATCTGGTTGACGCTCAATGAGAAATATAAGGATGAAGCGGAACTGAAACAGTTGTTCGACACGCTTGAAAAGAAGTCTGTCAATCATAAGCAGATGCTTGCGCTGATGCATTTTATGCAGCTCAGCGGGTTTGGCACGAAAGATGTAAAAAAGAAAGAATTAACAGATAATAAGGATTTGTCGGCATCGGCTATAGAAACGCTGATAAAGAAAGAGGTTCTTGTGCAGATGCAGCGTGAGGAGAGCCGTCTTGAAGAATATGAGTCGACCATTGATGTCGGAAGTATCACCCTCAACGGAGAACAGCAACAAGCATTTGATACTATAGAGGCCAGTCAAAAGGCTGTCAATTTGCTGTTTGGAGTTACTTCGAGCGGAAAGACAGAGGTATACATACGTTTGATTGACCAGATGTTAAAAGATGGCAAGCAGGTGTTGATGCTGTTGCCTGAAATAGCACTAACTGCTCAGGTTATCAATCGTCTGCGTAAGTATTTTGGTGGTGCAGTCGGTGTGTATCACTCGCGTTTTAGCACGCAGGAGAGGGCAGAGGTATGGTTGCGCACAATGGACAAGTCAGAGTCGGGCTACAAACTTTTGCTTGGTGCCCGTTCGGCATTGTTCCTTCCGTTTCATAACCTTGGCTTAGTGATAGTTGACGAAGAGCACGATAGCAGTTATAAACAGAACGACCCTGCACCGCGCTACAATGGTCGTGACTGTGCCATATATCTTGCCCATACTTGGTGTGCAAAGACCGTACTCGGTTCAGCAACACCTTCTGTTGAGAGTTATTTCAACGCACAGAGTGGCAAGTACGGTTATGCAGAATTACAACATCGTTTCGGCGGCATAGAGATGCCAGAAGTGCTTTGTGTCGATATGAAGGATGCGCAGCGAAAACGAGAGGTGCAGATGAATTTCTCAAAGTTCTTGCTTGATCATATTCACGAGGCGCTCCAGCGTAAAGAGCAGGTTATCTTGTTCCAGAACCGGCGTGGTTTCTCGCTTCGACTTGAATGTGACGTATGCCACTGGATACCACAATGCAAGCATTGCGATGTTTCGTTGGTTTACCATAAAGCGTCCAACAGCCTGCGTTGCCACTATTGCGGATACTCGATACCTGTGCCGCAGGAATGTCCTGCATGTCACAGTACAACTTTGAAAATGAAAGGATTCGGAACGGAGCGTATCGAAGATGACCTTGCCATACTTGTTCCTGAAGCCCGTATAGCCAGAATGGACCTCGATTCGACGTCGCAAAAGAAACGATATGTTGAAATATTGAACGATTTTGATGATCACAAGATTGATATTCTGGTTGGTACACAGATGGTGACAAAAGGTTTGGATTTTGATAATGTCAGTGTTGTGGGTATTCTCTCTGCTGACAATTTGATTTCGTTTCCCGATTTCCGGGCTTATGAGCGCAGCTTTCAGCAGATGACACAAGTCAGCGGTCGTGCTGGACGGCGAGGCAAACAGGGTAAGGTAATAATACAGACCTATCAACCTTATCATCAGGCTATTCGTGATGCGATGGAGAACAATTACATTTCGATGTACAATAGTCAAATCGTTGAACGTCGTGTTTTCAAATATCCTCCATACTATAAGCTTATCGTAATAACTATTAAGCATTTAAAGGAAGATGTCACTAATGATGTCGCTGCGCTTTATGCTGTACGTCTGCGAGAACAGTTCGCGGAGCGTGTTATGGGTCCAGAGTACCCCAGTGTAGCACGCATACGTAACCAGTATTTGAAGCGGATTATGGTACGTTTTGCCGTTGGCGAGGCAATAAATGAAGGAAAGCGTATTATGCTGCGTATTGCCGACGAGATATTGAAAGACAAGGCTTTCGCTAGAGTACAGATAGTTTTTGACGTCGACCCACAATAAAATAAATTTTGTTGGTTTAACTTTTTTTAGTAATTTTGCATTTTTAAGATAATAATAACTAAAACATAATAATATGATAGCAAAAGAGTTACTCAACCCCAGAAGTATCGTTATCTGCGGTGCTTCCAGTGATGTACATAAACCCGGCGGCAAGTCGCTGAAGAACCTCCTTGAGAGCCCTTTCAAGGGTCAGGTATATGCCGTCAACCCCAAAGAATCTGAGGTTCAAGGTGTAAAATGCTACGCTAAAGTTGAGGATCTGCCGCAGGTCGACTGCGCCATCCTCTGCATCGCCGCAAAGTTCTGTGCCCAGACGGTCGACGTTTTAGCCAAGGAGAAGGGCTGCAAGGGCTTTATCATTGTCAGTGCAGGTTTCTCAGAGGAGAACGCTGAAGGTGCTGCGATCGAGAAACATATTGTTGACACTATCAATAGTGTAGGTGGCTCGCTTATCGGTCCCAACTGCACTGGTTTCCTCAACACCAACTACAGCGGCTGCTTCGACACGCCTATTCCGAAACTTGACCCTCACGGTGTTGATTTCATCACTGGTTCCGGTGCAACGGCTGTGTTTATCAAAGAATATGGTATCAGCAACGGTTTGACATTCAACAGTGTTTGGGCTGTTGGTAATTCCGCTCAGCTTGGTATTGAGGATGTCCTTGAACATCTTGACGAAACTTTCGATCCCGAGAAATCGAGCCGAGTCATTATGCTTTATATGGAGAAAATCGGTGACCCGCAACGTCTGCTCAAGCATAGCCGCAACCTTATCAACAAGGGTTGCCATATCGCCGCAATTAAGAGCGGTGGTTCTGCTGCCGGTAGCCGTGCCGCATCGTCGCATACTGGTGCTTTGGCCACCAACGACGCCGCTGTTGACGCATTGTTCCAGAAGGCTGGTATCGTCCGTTGCCAGAACCGTCAGGAGTTGACTACTGTCTGCGCTGTCTTTATGCATCCTGAAATCAAGGGCAAGCGTTGTGCTGTTGTAACCCACGCCGGCGGTCCTGCCGTTATGCTCACCGATGTGCTCAGCAATGGTGGTATGGAAATTCCGTCGCTGAAAGAGCATCCGAAGGCTCCCGAACTGTTGTCGAAACTTTTCGGTGGCTCCTCTGTGGGCAACCCCATCGACTTCCTCGCTACCGGTACAGCCGAGCAGCTGGGCTATATCCTTGACGCTGTCGAGAATGATTTTGACGAGATTGACTTTTCGGTGGTTATTTTCGGTTCGCCGGGATTGTTCTCGAACAAGGAGGTCTACGATCTGCTTGATGAGAAGATGAAGACTTGCAAGAAACCCATCTTCCCCGTTCTGCCGTCGATTATTAATGTCAAAGACGAAATCAACGACTTTATCGCTAAAGGCCGCATTAATTTCCCCGAAGAGTGTGTGTTGGGTAATGCAATCTGCAAGGTCTACAATACACCTAAACCGCAGCCCGAGAATGTTGAGTTGCCCAAGATTGACGTCGCCCGCATTCGCAAGACTGTTGAGCGTTGCAAGGACGGATATATGGAGATCGCTGACTATAATGAATTACTCGACGCTGCCGGTATCAGCCGCAAGAAATCGGTCGAGGTCAGCAAGAAAGAGGATGCTCTCGCTTTCGCCAAAGAGGTGGGGTGCTCAAAAGATGTACCGCTGGTAATGAAGGTCGTTGGCCCGCTCCATAAGAGCGACGTTGGCGGTGTGACTCTTGGTGTTAAGGACCTCGACACTGTTGCCAAAGAGTTTGACCGTCTGATTGTTATCCCCGAGACCTATGCTGTTGAGATGTATCCTATGCTTGACGGTATCGATGTCTATATCGGTGCTATCAAGGATCCGAAGTTTGGCCATCAGATTTTCTTCGGTTTGGGCGGTATCTTTATCGAGGTACTGAAGGATGTACAAAGTGCATTGGCTCCTATCACCGCTGCTGAAGCCAAAGAGATGCTCACCAAGCTTAAAGGATATAAGATTCTCGAAGGTGTGCGTGGTCAGGAAGGTGTTAACATCGACCTTTACGCCGAGCAGGTTGCACGTGTCAGTGCCCTTGTTCAGGCAGCTCCCGAGATTGCCGAGATGGACCTCAACCCGCTGCTTGGCAACCCGCGCTATGTCACCGCAGTTGATGCCCGCATCCGTCTGGAGAAGTAAAATCAATTAGATTTATTATAAAACAGAAAAAGGTGTCCAGCACCAGCAGACACCTTTTCTGTTTTTATCTTTTCTATTCCACTTTGAGTTTGGTGAAGACAGCTTCGGGGACGTCGCGGTCGGTGTAGTGCCAGGTGCATTCCGTCTTTGAGAAGTTGGGGTCGAGGTAGATGCGGCCGCTGATATTGGAGTTTGCTTTCAGTATGCGGTCGGCACCGTAGATGACAACGACGTTATGAAAGTCTTTCCCGTCCCTAGTATGGTAGTCACCTCCGATGGTGTCGGGACTGGTGAGAGTCACAGCATAGCCGAAGCTGCTACCCATACATTCCTCGTAATCCACCACTGTGCCGGTGAAGTCAAAATCTTCGTAGTTGTTGCATGCGGCGAGAAGCAGCACGGCTGCTAGAATCATTATTTTTTTCATAATTCATTTTTTTGTGATTTGTAGTTAAACAGATACTCCGAAGTCGCGGAGAGCCGAGTTGAGTGAGGTCTTTTTGTCGGTGCTTTCCTTGCGCTGGCCGATGATAAGAGCGCAGCTGACATTGTAGTCGCCGGCAGGGAAATGTTTAGTGTAACTGCCAGGGATGACGACGCTGCGAGGAGGAACGTAGCCGCTGTAGTAGACAGGCTCCGAGTTGCTTACGTCGATAATCTTGGTGCTGCCGGTGATGACGGTGTTGGCTCCAAGTACAGCCTCGGTGCCGATATGGGCTCCCTCGACGACTATGCAGCGCGAGCCTATGAAGCAGTTGTCCTCGATGATGACGGGAGCGGCCTGAACGGGTTCGAGAACTCCGCCGATGCCCACTCCGCCGCTCAGATGCACGTTGCGGCCAATCTGTGCGCAGCTGCCCACGGTGGCCCAGGTGTCGACCATTGTACCGCTGTCGACGTAGGCTCCGATGTTGACATAGCTGGGCATCATCACAACACCTTTGGCGAGGTAGGCACCGTAGCGGGCCACCGCCGGCGGCACTACACGTACCCCCTGGGCGGCGTAGTTGTGCTTGAGGGGTATCTTGTCGTGATATTCGAAGGGGCCGACTTCCTTGGTGGTCATATCACAGATGGGAAAATACAAAAGTACGGCTTTTTTGACCCATTCGTTGACTTGCCAGCGCTGAGGATTTTCGCCGTTTATCGGTTCGGCGACCCGCAACGCGCCTTTGTCGAGTTGTTCTATGACCTGTAATATAGCCTCTTTGACATCGACATTTTGTAGCATTTCGCGGTTGTCGTATGCCGCTTCAATAATTTCTTGTATTGTGGATGTCATTTTTTTTATCTTTTTTTCAATTCTTTACAATAAAAATGAATTTTTTGAGTAATTACAAAAGTACGAATAATTTTTGAAATGCATAAAATTCATAGTTATAAAATCAAGTTTGGTCTCTTTGTCGCTGTATTTCTGATGACAATGAGTGCCGTTGGTCAGAACCGCGATGTGATGAGTGCATATCAACGTAATATGCAGCCGTTGCTTGAGAAAATAATCAACGCTCCTACCGACAATGAGCGTTATAACGCCAATGAACAGTTTGTACAGCTGTTTGACGATGCGCTTAATGTGGAGGAATCAATACATTGGAAATGGGATTTGGGTACATATGTCTCCGTCCTTACATCGAGCGACCGTCAGTTTAGGATCATTACCTGGCCAGTGGTGCGCGACAATGGTGAGTATGAGTGTTTTGGATTTATACAATCGTATAATCCCAAGTCGGAACAATACGATGTTTATGTGTTGCACGATAAGTCGGACGAGATTATTTCGGCTAACGAGGTTGTCCTTGAGCCGGACAACTGGTTTGGGAGTGTGTATCAGGAACTAATTGAAACCAAATTTGAGGGCAAAGAGTATTATACGCTTATCGGATGGACGGGAGTTAATGCATTGACACAGCGCAAAGTTATTGAGCCCGTCTGTTTTCGCGGCAACACTTCCAAGCCGCAGTTCGGACAGGCTTTGTTCCGTCGCGAGAAGAATCTGCGCCGTGTAGTCCTCGAGTATTCAAGCAAGGCGATGGTCAATG
The DNA here is from genome assembly GCA_002309335.1 of Bacteroidales bacterium UBA1217. GTDB lineage: Bacteria > Bacteroidota > Bacteroidia > Bacteroidales > P3 > Colimorpha. Next base: position 29,909 of record DBXH01000006.1, read on the forward strand.
TGCGTTTTGACGAGCAGGTGGTGCGAACCTATGAGAACAAGAAAATCAAAAAGAAAAACCGTACCATCAATGTCCAGGTGCCGAAAGAGGAGAAAATGAAGATGATACTCTTCGACGAGATTGCACCGATGCTGCCCGGTATGGAAGGTCTGCCGCAATACTATACACCTACCGGCACCGAGATGGCCTACATCTTCAACAACGGTCGCTGGGAACTTCGCGACAATGCGCAGGGCCGACTGAGCGACCCAAAGCTAAACAAAGATTTCGAGCCTCTGCCCAAGACCGCTCCGGCCTACAGTGTGGGAGGGTGATTCTTATGTCGGCGTTATGTATTATTTGTTGAATCGATAACATCAGTTTTCTAATAATAAACCATTAAAACCAACGACACTATGGTATAAAACAGTGAACGGAAAATGAAAAGGTATACTCTTCCTATTTTATCCTTTGCCCTGTTTGCATTCCTTGGATGCGAGAAATATGCAGGTGAGCTAGTTACGCAAGAGTTCAGCATCGACGGTTCATACACCGAACTTGTTGTAGGAGATGCCTTCGATGTCATCTTCAGCGACACGGCGACAAGTATCACCGTTACCGCAGGCGAGAATGTTATGCCGAAGGTAAAAGTGAACCGGAATGGTAATAAGCTGAATATTTTCCTTAAGGGCTGGGCAACCAACCGAGGCAAGGAAATGACGGTCATACTGCCATACAACTCTGATTTGTGTTCGGTCGATTTGGCGGGTGCGTCGAGTTTCCATACCGATTTCCCCCTTAAGGCCAAAACAATTGAAATAGATTTATCAGGGGCTTCCGATTTCTATGGCGACATAGAAGCCGAACAGATCGAGATGGACCTTTCCGGCAGTTCTGACTTCAATGGCAACATCGTTGCCGACGAACTTGAACTCGATATGAGCGGAGCCTCCGATGCCACGCTTGTGGGGCAAGTGTCAACTCTCAAAATCGAATTGTCGGGTGCCAGCACTATTAAGAAAGTCATTGTCGGTAACAGATACGCCATTGCCTGCGGTGGCTGCGAAGGTTCGATGTCGGGTTCCAGCGATGCCTATATACATTGTGACGGCAGCATAACGGTCAGTCTTTCGGGCGCCAGCGACCTGTATTATACGGGCAGCGCCGTTACGAGGGGCGGCAACACCTCTGGTGGTTCGAATCTAGTGCACAATGTGCTGTAAGTTGCTCTATTATTCAGGTTATGGTGAAACGCAAGGAAAGCAGCAATAACAATGTCAGGCGTGCTTTTTTGATGTTGTTGTTTGTTTCCATAGTCACGGCTGCATTGTCTGCAGGAATGGTGTTTTTTTTCAAAAATATAAGGGCGTTTGTACCAGAGTTGGTGGGTGTTGTCTGTCTGATTGGAATTGTTATTAGTTATATGTTTGTAAGAGAACATCCGCTCAAACAGAAATGCCGAGAGATGATAATTGTATCAGTAAACTATTTGATAGTAGTTTTGATGGCACTTATTTATAATGTTGGTTTTTTAGTGGACGTTCTCAGTTTGTTTCTATTTAGTTTAGTTTTTATAATCAATAATATACAAACAAAGGATGTTTCATCGTCGCTGTTATATAATGCGAACAGCGTATTTTCAATGACGATGTCCGTAACTCTAGGAGGTTTGTTGTATGCCAGAAACATAAGTGCTGACTGGGGTACGCTGTATGTTACTTTTTTAGCTGGAATGATTTTTGTGATTTTAGGTTTTATAATTGCGACAATAATTTTGTTTTCAGTAGATAAATTTCAAGAAAGTGCACAAAAATAGTGATGTTCCACTTTAAAACTTTCAAACACATAAATAAAAAAAATAATGACACGAAAATATTGGATTGACAATCTCCGTTGGGTGACAGTTCTGCTGGTGCTGCTCTACCACGTTATCTATTTCTACAACAACAAAGGTGTCTTTGGCGGCGTTGGCGGTTTCGGCGACGGCCCGCAGTACCAGGATGTTTTGATGTATATCCTCTATCCTTGGTTTATGCCACTGCTGTTTCTGCTGGCAGGTGTGAGCGCACGCTATGCACTTGAGAAACGTTCGGGCAAGAAGTGGTTTGGAGCAAGGACGCGCAAACTGCTGGTGCCGGCAACCATAGGCCTGCTGGTGTTCCAATGGATGACAGGATATTTCAATACCCACGTTGCCGGCACCGACGTAATGGCCTCCGTACAGCAGCCGGCCAAGTTTTTTCTCTGGGCCGTCAGCGGCATAGGACCGCTGTGGTTCATACAGGACCTCTGGCTTTTCTCGCTGATATTGCTACTGGTTAGGAAGATTGACGCAAAAGACAGATTCTACAATTGGTGTGGCAAACTGGGAATATTTTGGGTTATCCTCATTGGAATATTGTTCTGGATTGGAGAGCAGGCGGCGATTTTTAATCCGCGTCCTGAGAGTTTAGATGGTCTCTACAATCTCTACAAACCTGTATTTTACTTCATTCTGTTCCTGCTGGGTTATTTTGTCTTTTCGCGTGAAGAGGTGCAGGAGGTGCTGGGTAAGAACTGGATAATGTTGATGATCGTCTCTGTTATCAGCGGGGTTCTATTGATAATCACCACTTTTGGTCAGGACAACACCTCGCCGCAGTATCTTGCAAGTCCGCTCAACTGCATCTATGGCTGGCTGATGTGTCTTGCTATGATGGGCTGGTTCAAGGCCTGCTTCGACAAAACAGGTGCTTTTGCCATATATATGACTCGCTCAAGTTTCGGTATCTATATTGTTCACTATTTGGTGATTGCCAGTTTGGGCTATATGATGAAGGTGTATACAACGTTACCGCCGTTGGCAATGTACCTTATTCTAACCGTTGCTGTTTTCACATTGTCGCCTCTGTTGTATGAGATTCTTCGCCGCATTCCTTTTATTCGCTGGTGTGTATTAGGCGAGTCCAAAAACCGAATGAAACAGGATTTGGCGAAATCAAAGGAAATGTAAGTGCGGTTGTATGTCTGAGCATTGGGAAATATTCGCCGACTGGAACCCGTGGCACGGGTGCACCAAGATTAGCCCTGGGTGCAGGTATTGCTATGTCTACCGACAGGACGAGATGTATGGAAGTGAAATGTCGAGCAGCGAGTGCCGCAAGACTGGCAACTTCGACCTGCCGATAAAGCGTAAGCGCGACAAGTCATATAAGATAGAGAGCGGCAAGTTGGTCTTCACCTGCTTTACCTCTGACTTTTTGCTCAAGGATGCTGACGCGTGGCGCCCCGAGTGCTGGCAGATGATGAAGCGAAGAAGTGACCTTTGGTTCTTTTTCTTCACCAAGCGCATCGACAGATTTATGGAGTGTGTGCCAGACGATTGGGGCGACGGCTATCCAAACGTCATTGTGGGTTGCACTGTTGAGAATCAAGAAATGGCCGACTATCGTTTGCAAATATTTCGTTCGCTCCCAATAAAGCACAAAACAATCATAGCCTCGCCGCTACTCACTGCTATGGACCTTACGCCATTTTTGGACGAGACGATAGAGGAGGTGTCGGTAGGAGGGGAATCGGGTGTCGATGCAAGGCCGTGTGACTACGATTGGGTGCTTGCTCTCCGTGAGCAATGCATCGCGAAAGATGTTCCATTCCGCTTCCATCAGACGGGTGCTCATTTCATAAAAGATGGCCGTATGTACCGTGTGCGTCGCTGCCACCAGCTTAGCCAGGCTCACAAAGCAAATATAGACTACAAGATTGGCAAGTATTTAGTACCCGAAACGGTTAGATTCGAGTGGAAGGAGAGCGACTACCACGACTGATTGTTACTTTATTAAAAACATAAAATCAAAGGTTATATTTTATTATGTTGTGAAAAAGGTGTACTTTTGCAGCCGATTTCAAACTTAGAAAAATGGATAAACTGATAGCCTTTTGTGGGCTCGACTGCGGGAAGTGTGATGCCTACATCGCCACTAAGAACAACGACCAGGCCTTGCGTGAGAAGACCGCCAAGTTGTGGAGCAAACTGAACAATGCCACGATTCTGCCTGAACACATCAATTGCGAAGGATGCCGAATGGACGGTGCAAAGACAGTGTTCTGCAGCACTATGTGCGAGATTCGCAGATGCGCCATCGGCAAAGGCTGCGAGATCTGTGGCGACTGTCCACAAATGGATGTTTGTGACAAATTGGAACCAATTCTTGCCAACAACAGAGAAGCCAGTGTCAATCTACAAAAGCCTGCAATGATGCAAACCGAAAGAATAATTTTGCGTCCATGGCGCGAAGACGATGCAGACGTGCTCTACAAATGGGCATCCGACCCCGAGGTGGGTCCTCGGGCCGGTTGGTCTCCGCATAAAAGTGTCGATGAGAGTCGCGAGATAATACGAACTATTTTTGGCGGCGAAGGAATGTGGGCGGTGGAGTTCAAAGAAACAAATGAGCCCATTGGCTGCGTCGGCTATCTGACTGCGGCACACTCCAACTTAGTATTAGCGGATGACGAATGCGAGGTTGGCTACTGGATAGCACGTCCCTACTGGGGACAAGGTATCTGTACTGAGGCAATGAAGATGGTTGTCGATTACTGTTTCAATGTAAAAGAATTTTCAACTCTGTGGGGCGACTATTTCCCCGAAAACCCGGCGTCAGGCAAGGTGATGGAGCATTGTGGCTTCAAAGATACAGGCCGAGAGACAGTTTGTCCCAACCTCGTTGTCGGTGGAGACCGGCCAGTGAAGATAATGCGATTGGTAAGATAAGTGATAAAAAAGGCTCCCAATCCGAAATAAATTCTTATCTTTGCAATTTCAAATAAAATCACAATTGCTTTGCAAGGCGTTATATTAGAAAATATTAATAATCCGGAGGAGTTGCGCAAGCTGCCCGTTTCCGACTTGCCCGAGTTGGCTCACGAGTTGCGCAATTATATTGTCGACACGCTTGCAACCCATCCAGGCCATTTGGCTTCGTCGCTAGGTACGGTTGAGTTGTCGATAGCCCTGCATTATGTTTTTAATACTCCTGACGACAAGGTGATATGGGATGTGGGACATCAGGCTTATGCCCATAAAATTCTTACCGGCCGACGCGATCAGTTTCACACTATTCGCACTTACGGCGGCATCAGCGGTTTCCCTCGTCGCGACGAAAGCCCATACGATGCTTTCGGCACAGGACATAGTTCTACCTCTGTTTCGGCAGCTCTCGGTATGGCTACAGCCTCCAAACTAAAGGGCGACACCAGCCGTCAGCATATAGCCGTTATAGGCGATGGAGCAATGACTGGCGGAGAAGCTTTCGAGGCTCTCAACAACGCGGGTGTATCCAAAGCCAATATACTTGTCATTCTCAATGATAACGGCATATCGATTGACAAGGCTGTCGGCGGTTTGAGCCGCTATCTGGTCAAGATTACCTCTTCGCAGAAATACAATCGTTTGAAGGAGCGTGTGTGGCGCAAGACGGGTGGTGACGAGAAACCGGCGAAGGGCAGGAATTTTATTTCCAAATCATTGGCGGCGCTCAAGTCGTCGCTGTTGTCGAGTTCAAACCTCTTCGAGTCGTTAGGTTTCCGCTATTTCGGTCCTGTCGACGGTCATGATGTCCAGCAGTTGGTAGAAGTGCTGTCAAGTCTTCGTAAACTCAATGGCCCCAAATTGTTACATATTGTAACAAAGAAAGGCAAGGGTATGAGAGAGGCTGAGCGTAACCCAATAACCTATCACGCACCTGGCAAATACGATGCTGAAACGGGTATACAACTGCATAACGACAATGCACATCAACCACTTAAATATCAAGATGTTTTCGGTCGTACCATCATAGAGCTGGCCGAGAAAAATGACCGCATTGTGGGCATTACGCCGGCAATGCCTACGGGATGCTCGCTCAATATGATGATGGAGCGGATGCCAAATAGGGCCTTTGATGTAGGCATTGCTGAGCAGCATGCTGTCACCTTTGCCGCAGGGCTTGCGGCGCAGGGAATGGTGCCGTTCTGCAATATTTATTCATCGTTTATGCAGCGCGCATACGACCAAGTTATTCACGATGTGGCGCTGCAGAAATTGAATGTGGTGATGTGTCTCGATCGCGCCGGTCTCGTTGGTGATGACGGCCCTACCCATCACGGAGCCTTTGATATAGCATTCTTCCGCCCCATACCCAATCTTACCATTTGTGCACCGATGGACGAGCATGAGCTGCGTGATATGATGTACACAGCCCAGTTGGAGAATCAGGGTCCTTTCGTGATACGCTATCCGCGAGGACTTTCGGTGCATCCAGATTGGCGCAACGTGATGCACAATCTTGAAATAGGCAAAGGCCGCTGTATCAGCGAAGGCGAAAAAGTTGCCGTTCTCACCATCGGTCATATCGGGAATGAGGCGGCCAAAGCTGTCGAACAGCTGCGTAATGAGGGTAGGAGAGTGGGGCATTACGATATGCGCTTCGTCAAACCGCTCGACAGCGGATTGCTTGATGAAATTGCAAAAAAATATTCATTGGTCTTGACTGTCGAAGACGGCTGCATTAAAGGCGGATTCGGAAGTGCTGTTCTGGAATACTACGAAGAACGGAGAACGGAATATGGAGAACGGAGGATTAAGGTCAAAATGCTCGGCATTCCCGACTGTTTTGTCACACATGGTCCTGTGCCGCAACTGCAAAGCGACTGCGGTATCGACGCCGGCAGCATAAAACGCACCATTATAGATTTATGGAATGAATAAATACACTTTTGCAACGCTTTTCCTGTTTCTGGCAATTACGGTTCAGGCAGGTGCCTACGACTTTAAGAAGTCGTTGCAAGGTGGTGTTACGCTATATTTTTCTATTTCGAAAAGTGTTGACAGTGAAGTCTCTGTTGTTGCTCCTTTGGGCGAGAAGGGTTATGGCAATATGCAGCAACCATCGGGCAGGGTGACGATACCTGACGAGGTGCAATATGACGGCGAACGTTACCGTATTACCGCCATAGGGCCAAATGCTTTTGCCGGCTGCGATGTTACGGCGGTTACAATTCCCGAAGGTGTTACGAAGATAGAAATTGGAGCATTCGATAAATGCTCTGTGTTGCGGTCGCTGACGTTGCGGTGCGACAGCCTTGCGCAAGCGGTAAACGCCTTCGGGGGTTGCAAGGTGCTAGATACAATTGTTATTGATGAAAGTGTCCGTGTGCTTCCTCCTTTTGTTTTTGCAGAGCTTAAGACGCTGAAATACATACGTCTGCTTGCCAATGGAGAGCGGATGAAGAACCTCTTTTTCGGCTCAAAGTCGAAGGCTGTGCTTGCCGTAGGCGGAGGTGTGAGTTTGATTCCGCCGTTCTTATGTTACAATTTTACTGGATTGCAAGATGTTGATTATGAGGATGAGGGACGAAGTCTTTCGACGATAGGTCAATGTGCTTTTGCCGGATGCACCGGCTTGCGCAATATAGAGATTGCGGCAAATGTTTCAAGAATAGAGCCTTACGCCTTTGCTCATTGTTTGCCACAGTCGCTTACATTTGTTTCCAAGCGTCCGCCATCGGTTTCGGAGATTGCGTTTTATGGCATTGACGGCCAGACGCCTGTTTACATACCCTGTTCGTCGCGAGGCGTTTATGCCAATTCGAGGGTGGGACGTTTTTTCGGTAATTTGGTGTATTCAGAAGATTGTGGTGGCGGAGGAGATGCGGAAGTGATCTACGTGCACGATACAGTTTTTATTCACGACACGGTGTATTTGCCTTATACGGAATTTGTTGACAAGCATTTTGCTCGACAGGATGATGCTGTTGCAATCGAAGAGGATGAATCGGATGAGAGTGAAGAAAAAGTGGAAGAAGATGAGGTGGAACAGGAACGGCAGTGGATTTTTATTGATGGTAAGGTGTTGCGAATCAGTCGCGCAAAGATGATGAGAGGTGTGAGTGTGAGGGTTTTTGACGACAAGGGTCGTCTTGTGGTTGACGAGCGGATTCCTGACGACCAGCCGGTTGACAACTATTATGTCAAGTTGCCTAAACGCCAGCGTTATTTCTTGAGGTTTGATATGGGCGCACCGATTGTGGTGGATGTAGCAACGCAAGAAATAAAATTATGATGGATTTGCATAAAATATGCGTAAAGTCAGAATTGCCCCAGAGTTGACCCAGAATTGACTTAAATTTGCAAATCTATTATAAAAAAATTTTGCCAATCCGTTTTTTTGTTGTATTTTTGTTTTTTCAAGTGAAATTAATACATTGTTGTTTCGCAATGTATTAGTTGTGAAAATGTGTGTTTTTCGCACTCAAAAACGGAATAATAAATAGAAATACTAAAATAAAAAACAAGAATTATGACACCTTCACACATCGAACACATTGGTATAGCAGTTACCAATCTGGATGAAGCTATCAAGTACTGGGAAGATGTAATGGGCCTCAAGTGCTACGCTATTGAGGAGGTTACGGACCAGAAAGTTAAAACGGCGTTTTTCAAAATCGGCGACGTGAAAATCGAGCTTCTCGAGCCTACCTGCCCTGAGAGCACCATTGCGTCGTTCATTGAGAAGAACGGTGGCAAGGGTGGTATGCACCATATCGCTTTTGCTGTAGAAAACACCGACGCAGCCTTGAACGAATGCAAGGAGAAGGGCGTCCGCCTTATCGACCAGCAGTCGCGCGGCGGTGCCGAAGGCCTGCATATTGGCTTTCTGCACCCCAAGAGTACATTGGGCGTTCTCACTGAACTCTGCTGCAAATAAATGAATTTTCGAGGTGGAGCCAGTCCGTTAAGGACTGTGTGTAAGCCTCACATTATAAACCTACAAATAATTCAAATATGGCATTTGAAGAAAAAATAAAGGAACTTCTCGACAAGAGAAATGAAGCCAAGATGGGCGGCGGTCAGAAGCGCATCGACAAACAGCACGAACAGGGTAAGTTGACTGCCCGTGAGCGCATTGCCTTACTCCTCGACGAGGGCTCGTTCGAAGAGTTTGATATGTTTGTCACCCATCGTTGTACTAATTTTGATATGCAGAAGCAGTCGTTCCTGGGCGACGGTGTTGTTACCGGTTACGGTACTATCGACGGTCGTCAGGTTTATGTCTTTGCTCAGGATTTCACCGTATTTGCCGGTTCGCTGTCGGAGACTATGTCGCTGAAAATCTGCAAGGTTATGGATCAAGCTATGAAGGTCGGCGCTCCCGTTATCGGTCTTAATGACTCGGGTGGAGCCCGTATTCAGGAAGGCTGCAACTCGCTGGCCGGCTATGCTGAGATCTTTGAGCGCAACATCCTTGCTTCGGGTGTGGTGCCTCAGATTTCCGCCATCTTCGGTCCTTGCGCCGGAGGTGCTGTATATTCGCCTGCTCTGACTGACTTTATTCTTATGTCGAAAGAGAACAGCTATATGTTCCTCACTGGCCCGAAGGTTGTGAAGACCGTTACCGGCGAGGATGTGACTACCGACAAGCTGGGCGGCGCTATGGTTCACGCCACCAAGTCGGGTGTGGCTCATTTCGTTGGCGAGACAGAGGAGGCTACCCTCCAACTGATCCGCGATATTATCAGCTACATTCCTTCGAACAACTTTGAGGAGGCTCCCTATGTTCCGACCGAGGACCCGATTGACCGTCTTGAGGACAGTCTTAACTCGATAATACCCGAGAACCCCAACCAGGCCTACGATGTAAAAGATGTTATCAATGCTATCGTCGATGACGGCAAATTCCTTGAAGTTCACGAGAAATTCGCTCCCAATCTGGTAGTCGGTTTCGCCCGCTTCGGTGGTGTGTCTGTTGGTGTAGTCGCCAATCAGCCTAAGTCGATGGCCGGCGTACTTGACTGCAACAGTAGCCGCAAGGGTGCCCGTTTTGTCCGTTTCTGCGACGCTTTCAATATTCCTCTCGTTACATTGGTCGACGTACCTGGCTTCCTGCCCGGAACAGGTCAGGAGTATGCCGGTGTCATTGCTCACGGTGCAAAGTTCCTCTTTGCCTACGGCGAGGCTACAGTGCCCAAGGTCACCGTCACCCTCCGCAAATCCTATGGCGGTGCACACATCGTTATGTCGTGCAAGCAGTTACGTAGCGACATCAACTACGCTTGGCCGACGGCTCAGATTGCCGTTATGGGTGCCAGTGGCGCTACCGAAGTGCTGCAGGGCCGTGCCCTCAAGGATATTACCGATCCTGAGGAGAAAGCCAAGTTTATGGCCGAGAAGGAGAAGGAATACAACGATCAGTTCGCAAATCCTTACAATGCAGCCAAGTATGGTTACATCGATGATGTCATTGAGCCTCGTAACACCCGTTTCCGCGTGATCCGTGCTCTGCAGGCTCTGGCAACAAAGAAGGATGCTCTGCCGTTGAAGAAACATTGCAATATTCCTTTGTAGTGGCTGAGACCTGTGAATGGTTTTAGATCATAGTTAAAATTATTTGAATCTTTTATTTAAACCTTAAAATATTAAAAAAAACAATGAAAAAAGCTTTTATGACTGGATTCCTCGGAATCGCTTTCGCATTCGCAATGGTTGCCTGCAATGGCAATGCAACAACAGAAGACACCACCGCCAACACCTGTGATATGGAGCAGGCAGAGGAGGCTTGTATGCATCATTGCCAGATGACATGCCCCGACAGTGTGTGCCTTGCTGCCAACTGCGAGAACTGCACTTGCCCTGAAACCAGCCCCTGCAAACAGAAACCTGAGTGCAAAGGTGATGGTCAGTGCTGCAAGGAAAAGGCTGCTGCTGAAGGCCAGTGCTGCAAGAAAGCCGAAGGCGAGGGTTGCAAGAAAGAATGTGAGAACCATAAATAAGATGGTTCTCGTGAGTGTTGAGGGATGAGAGCCGGTGCTGTCCGGTGCCGGACTCTCATCATTCAGCAGTCAAAACTCTTAAATCAAGCAAAAACAATGAATATCATAAATAAAATACTATCAGCCGGTATATTTGTTCTGGCATTCTGCGCCTCTCCGTCGTGGGCTCAGACAACGGAACCTGTTGCCGATGATACTGCATTGACACACTTTGAAACCAACAATCCGCAGAGTGCCATCGGTGTGGACGTGAACGATTTTATTTCAGTTCAGGCCTGCTATGTCGGCAATCAGGATATGTTTGTTGTCATTGACAGTATCGACAACGCTGTTGATATCGTCTACCGCACAGAGAGAATGACGTTTGACACAACCCTGCGTATTGTTGCCGACGAATTCCGCGGCCGTCATGACCTTGTCAACGTGTTGCGCCCCAAGAGTGTGGGCTTTTACGACGGTTATGTTATTTTCCTTGCATCCGCTAAGAAGGATTCATCTTATCTCGCTGTTGTAGACCTTGACGGCAATATCGTCAATCGTGTCGACTTTGGCTGCTGCAGCTATGCATTCAAAGTTTTCCCCGATGAACTTATTGTTATGGGTCGCAATCCGCTGGGTTATGACATTAATGTCCTTGACCTCTCGAACGGCATTGCCAACATCAGCCTCGACGAGGGCTGTGCCACTCGTTTGCACTACCACGTTGCTAAACAGGCCGACCGTATCCGCGAGTCGGATCCTGTCGGTATCGGTCTGACCGTTGTGGCAGTGTCGGTTGTGTTCTTGGCTCTGCTCTGCATCTCGCTGATACTTAAAGGTTATGGCAAGCTGATTATGAAGACTCAGGACCGCAAGGCCAAAAAGGCTTCGGCTATTGCTGCTGCAGAGGTTGCATCGCCTTCGGCATCAGAGATTTCGGGCGAGATTTATGCTGCCATTGCCGCCGCCATCTATCTTTATGACGAGGAGATGCACGATGAGGAAAACACCATCATCACCATCCAGAAGGTAGAGCGTGCCTGGACACCGTGGAACGCCAAGTTCTACAATATGAATCATTATTTTAATAATAATAAGAGATAGTAAAACGATGAAAAACTTTAAATTCAAAATAAACGGCACCGAATACTCAGTTGATATCAATGAGGTTGAAGGTCAAGAGATTACATTGGATGTCAATGGCACGCCTTATAAAGTGACCGTTGACAAGGAACTGAAGCAGAAACAGGTTGTTATGACAACCCGTACCGCTCCTCGTGTTGCAGCTGCCCCCGGAGGTGAGGTGCAGACTTCGGCACCTGCATCGGCATCGAAAGGCTCGAAAGTTACCACCCCGCTGCCTGGCACTATTCTTGATGTTTTCGTGAATGTAGGCGACAAGGTTAAGGCCGGTCAGACTGTTGTACTTCTCGAGGCAATGAAAATGGAGAACAACATCGAGGCTGATGTTGAAGGTACAGTTACAGAGGTTAAGGTTCGCAAAGGCGATTCCGTCCTCGAAGGCGATGTAATGGTTGTTATTGGATAATATTTTAGTTAAAGGGTTAAAAAAGGATGGAAAGGTTTGCTCCATCCGGTCGCTTGAAAATAACCACTTCCTAAAAACCTTTATAACCTTTTAAACCTTAAAAAATAGAAAATAATGAATATTTTAGCTTCAGGTGGCTTTATGGACTTTATGTCGACGCAGCTGGTGCAGTTCCTGCACTACACCGGTTTCGCCAACGTAGAGTGGGGCCACATAATAATGATTTTTATAGGATTGATATTCATATTTTTGGGTATCAAGAAGGAGTTTGAGCCGCTGCTCCTTGTTCCTATTGGATTCGGTATGATAGTGGGTAACATACCTTTCTATCCCGGATTGAAGATAGGTATTTATGAAGACGGTTCGGTGCTGCACATCTTGTATCATGGTGTGCAGAACGGCTGGTATCCGCCGCTGATTTTCCTCGGCATTGGAGCTATGACCGATTTCTCGGCAATGTTGTCGAATCCCAAGCTGATGCTTATCGGTGCTGCCGCCCAGGTTGGTATCTTTGCCGCCTATATGGGTGCATTGGCGTTGGGATTTGCTCCGAACGAGGCTGGAGCAATCGGTATTATCGGTGGTGCTGACGGTCCTACGGCAATCTTCCTGTCGTCGCAGTTGGCTCCCGACCTGATGGGTGCCATCGCGGTGTCGGCCTACTCGTATATGGCGTTGGTTCCTGTTATTCAGCCGCCTATTATGCGTGTGCTCACCACCAAGAAGGAGCGCACCATCCGTATGCGTCCTCCTCGTCAGGTTACGAAACTCGAGAAGATTTCATTCCCCATTTTGGGTCTCATCTTCTGTGCATTTATCGTGCCGTCGGGTCTTCCGCTGCTGGGTATGCTGTTCTTTGGTAACCTGCTGAAAGAGTGCGGTGTGACCAAGCGTCTGTCGGAGGTCGCATCAAATGCCATAGTCAATGTCTGCACGCTGCTTATCGGTATCACCGTTGGTGCTTCAACTCAGGCTACCACCTTCCTCACAGGTCGTTCGGTGTTGATCTTTGCCCTTGGTGCCGGTTCGTTCATCGTAGCCACCACCTTCGGTGTATTGTTTGTCAAATTTATGAACCTTTTCCTGAAGGAAGGCAACAAGATCAATCCTCTTATCGGTAACTCCGGTGTGTCGGCAGTGCCCGACGCAGCCCGCGTGTCGAACAATGTGGGATTGGAGTACGACAAGACCAACTATCTGCTCCAGCACGCTATGGGTCCCAATGTGGCCGGCGTGGTAGGCTCGGCAGTTGCTGCCGGTATTCTGCTGGCATTCTTGCACTAAAAATCAATTTCATTGATTATAGATTTGAGAGCCCCGACGGATGTCGGGGCTCTCTTTTTATGGCACACGCAAAAAAAAAATTAAAAGAAATCTCCTAACGGAGATTATTTTATATAAATGAAATTCTCGTAAGCTATTAATAGAAAACCCCTACGGGGTAATAAACTGATAGATATGCGATGTTTTCTCTTTCTGTTTATAGATAATTCCTGGCGTGCCATATGGCTGGCCGAAAATGAGGTGATACGCCGATAGATATTTTGTATTCACGTTTTCTATTGATGGATAATCCTTGGTGTGCCGTCGGCTTGGCTGACAACGGTATAATACGCTGATAGGCGTTTCCTTTTAATAGTATTTTGTATATCAGCCGTTATTATACCCCGTAGGGGTTTTCTCTCAATATTTGATATGTTGGCTCAACGCTTTTATATTTTTTTTCCCCATATCAAAAAAAGTTCGTAATTTTGCAAAATAAAATAGAGCAAAATGGAATATACGATAATCATATACAAGAACCCTAATGGATGGTATACAGGGCAATGCGAACAAGTACCTGAAGCCATATCACAAGGTGAAACTTTGGAAGAGTTAAAGGAGAATATGGCCGATGCCATAAAGTTAGTACAAGAATCTGTTTAATGATATTTTTCGGCAATCCCCGTCATCCGGATATACAAGATATGAAGTAAGCTCCAGTGGAGCTTACGATAGCAAAGCGGAGAACAAAAAAGTATATGCAAACAGTTGGGAATACCTCAAGTGAAAATCAATTAATATTATATACTAGTTTTTTTTTAACCAATTAATACACAATAAAAAGAACAGAAATATAGAATAAACAGACATACATAGAAAAGCGTTTGCGCTTACGGATAGTCTTGAAGTTCCACAAGTCAGCACTCCAGTAAAGCAGTAAACGCTCACGTGGAAGCGTGGGCTTTACTTATAGGAGTGCAGGTCGTGGAACACCTAAGACTAATAAGCAAGGTCCACGACTTTTTTATGCCTGTTTGTAAAACAAAAAGATAAATGATATGAAAAGAGTTGTATTATTCTTAATTGCCATCGTTGCATTTACGGCTTCAGTAAAAGCCTATGATTTTAGTTTTACCTATCAGGGAAAGAAATTGTATTATACGATAACTAATAGTAGTTTGCATCAAGTAAGCGTGGTTAATCCCACCACCAATGGCAGCTATTATATTTATATTTTTGGTGATGTTGTGATACCAGACTCTGTTATTTACAATAACAATACGTATGCTGTCATTTCCGTTGGCGACAATGCTTTCTCTAATTGCCCTGGTCTTACATCCGTCTCAATTCCTGCTAGCGTCACAGGTATCGGAAGTCAAGTTTTAGGTGGCTGCACAGGCCTAACATCTATCATAGTGGATACTGCTAATACGCACTATGATAGCCGTGACAACTGCAATGCCATAATTCAGACCGAATTAAACGTGCTCATTCAAGGATGCAATACAACAGTTATTCCAAACACAGTTGCAAGTATTGGTAACGAAGCTTTCTATGGCTTCAATGGACTGACATCCATTTCAATCCCTAACAGCGTCACGTCCATCGGCTATGATGCATTCTATGGTTGCAGCAGCCTTACATCCGTCAATTATACAGGTACAATAGCCCAGTGGTGTAATATATTTTTTTACACTCCATCATCCAATCCAATTTACTATTCTCATTCGTTATGTATCAACAACACTCCTATAACTAATCTCATTATCCCAGACGGTGTAACATCTATTCGTGGTAATGCTTTTGCTGGTTGTAGTAGCCTCATATCCGTCATAATCCCCAACTCCGTCACATCTATTGGTGGTAATGCATTTGCTGGTTGTAGTAGCCTCATATCCGTCATAATCCCCAATTCTGTCACATCCATTGGCTGCAATGCTTTCCGGAATTGCAGTGGCAATATGGAGGTGTTCATTAAAGCCATCACTCCGCCTTCGCTTTGCAACTATCAGGCTTTCTATTCTTCAGGATATTCGTGTTATTCTTTGATAGTTCCCAGAGGATCGCTTGAGTCCTATAGGAATGCAAACCAATGGATTGATCTGCAAGACAGCATTTTTGTGGATAGTTGCCAAATGACACTCGTCAATGCCAACCCGACATTGGGCACTGCCGCAATACGTGACACCAACGTGATGACATTACTTTGCCCTTATAAAGAGGCACGGTGGTTCGACTCATATGGAGTGGCTGAACATTACCACACTCAGTGGACTTGGGAACCTTCGAATAAAAAAGACTCGTCTTCGGTTGAGTTGTTTTTTAAGGAGAGGGAAGAGACTTTTACATTGACGTGTGATTTCGTTGTCGATACATATTATGTAAACGTAGTTGCTAACGATATAACACGTGGTTCGGTTAGTGGTGGCGGTGAATATGCTTATGGTACGCCTTGCATTGCTGTGGCAGCGGCTTATGCAGGCTACACTTTCCATAGTTGGAGTAACGGTGAGACTGCCAACCCATACGTTTTCGCACCAGTAGAGGATATGACACTTACTGCCATATTCCTGGCCCCCGGCGAAGGGATTGGCAGTGTGGATGGTATGGACGCGAAGGTAAATTGCGACCGGGGACGGATTGTGGTAGAAGGTGCCGAAGGGAACGCGTTGACGCTGTTTGACATCAACGGGCGATTGCTCGAACGGAAAACTGAGAGCGGAGAACGGAGAACGTTTGATGTGCCGGCCAGCGGCGCCTATTTGATAAAAATCGGCAACCATCCTGCCCGCAAGGTGGTGGTGATAAGGTGATATGAAGTTTGTACCGAAGGGGCGACAGAATACCAACGAAATTGATCTGCCGTCCCTTCGGTTCTAAACTGGATTAAATTTTTATGATATTTTATATAAACTTTTATCAAATTTTACCATAGTAATATTTAGTAAAACTTTGGTAAGAGTTTGGTTAAACTTTGGTAAGAGTTTGACCCAGTAAATCAGTGGTTTAGAAAGGGCGAAAAACTGCTTTTTTTTCAGTCTTTCAAAATTTTTTGAATTGTTTTGTAAGTTGTTGTTTTCTAGGGTGTAGTGCGTGTTGTGTCATTTATTGTGCGGAAACTGGGGTAAATATCAGTTTTATTTCGTATTTTTGCAGTTTAAACCAAAGGAACCTTTAGGGTTTCTGTTGGTGTATTAAATTGTGTAATAATTGTTTGAATAAAATAATGTAATAATATATATAATGGAAATTGCATCGAAATACAATCCTCGTGCCGTTGAAGAGAAATGGTACAGTTTTTGGTTGGAGAAGAAATTGTTTCATTCGGAACCTGACCGCCGCAAGCCTTACACGGTGGTGATTCCTCCGCCGAATGTGACAGGTGTGCTGCATATGGGTCATATGCTGAACAATACGATTCAGGACGTGCTGGTACGCCGTGCACGTATGATGGGCAAGAATGCCTGCTGGGTGCCGGGAACGGACCACGCAAGTATTTCGACCGAGGCCAAGGTGGTGAAGATGCTTGCCGAGCGCGGCATAAACAAGCGCGACCTGAGCCGCGACGAATATATGAAGTATGCCTGGGAGTGGAAGGAGAAGTATGGAGGCATCATCCTCAATCAGTTGCGCAAGCTTGGCGCCAGCTGCGACTGGGATCGCACGGCATTCACAATGGACGATATCCGCTATGAGTCGGTTATCCGCGTGTTTGTGGACCTTTACAACAAGGGTTTGATTTACCGCGGCGCCCGTATGGTGAACTGGGATCCCCAGGCG
Organism: Bacteroidales bacterium UBA1217; assembly: GCA_002309335.1. GTDB lineage: Bacteria > Bacteroidota > Bacteroidia > Bacteroidales > P3 > Colimorpha. The sequence goes on from DBXH01000006.1 coordinate 47,247, forward strand.
CTGACGGCAGTGAGCGACGAGGAGGTGATATACAAGGAGAGTCACGGCAAACTATTCTATCTCAAGTATTTCGTTGATGGTGAAGACAAGTATATTGTTGTCGCTACCACGCGTCCGGAGACCATTATGGGCGATACGGCAGTGTGTGTGCATCCTGAGGATGAGCGCTACCAGTGGCTGAAGGGCAAGAAAGTGATTGTGCCCGGTGTCGGCCGCGTGGTGCCCATCATTATGGACGAGTATGTTGACCGTGAGTTTGGTACCGGCGCACTTAAGATTACGCCTGCCCACGACATCAACGACTACAATCTGGGTATGAAATACAGCCTTGACAGTATCGACATCTTTAACGACAACGGCACCCTCAACGACAATGGCGGCAAGTATGCCGGTATGGACCGCTTCGCTTGCCGCAAGGCCATTATGAAGGACCTTGAGGAGGCTGGCCTTGTTGAAAAGATAGAAGACTATGAGAACAAGGTGGGTCATTCGGAACGTACCGACGCGGTGATAGAGCCCAAGCTCAGCACTCAGTGGTTTATGAAGATGAGTGATATCGCCAAGAAGGCTCTTGAGGTTGTAGAGGACGGTACAATCAAGTTCCATCCCGAGAAGTTCAAGAACACCTACCGCCACTGGTTGGAGAACATCAAGGACTGGTGCATAAGCCGCCAGCTGTGGTGGGGACACCAGATTCCGGCGTGGTATCTGCCCGAAGGCGGTTTCGTGGTGGCCGAGAACGCCGACGACGCACTGCGTCTGGCCAAGGAAAAAACCGGCAACGCCAACCTCACCGCAGCCGACCTGCGTCAGGACAGCGACTGTCTCGACACATGGTTCAGCTCGTGGCTGTGGCCGCTGTCGCTTTTCAACGGCATACTGGAGCCCGACAACGACGAAATCCGTTACTACTACCCCACCGCCGACCTCATCACCGCTCCCGACATCATATTCTTCTGGGTGGCACGTATGATAATGGCCGGCGAGGAATACGCACACCAAGTGCCGTTCCGCAACGTCTATTTCACCGGCATCGTTAGGGACAAACTGGGACGCAAGATGTCAAAATCGCTCGGCAACTCGCCCGACCCCATCGAGCTTATCAACAAATTCGGCGCCGACGGCGTGCGCGTGGGCATGCTGCTCACCGCCCCCGCGGGCAACGACCTGCCTTTCGACGAGGCTCTCTGCGAACAGGGACGCAACTTCAGCAACAAGATATGGAACGCCATGCGTCTGGTGAAAGGCTGGAGCGTGGACGAAAACCTGCCACAGTCGGAGGAGAACCGCACAAGCCTGCTGTGGTTCGAGAGCCATCTGAACAAAACCCTCGCCTCGATAGAGGACGATTTCAGCAAATACCGCCTGAGCAACGCCCTGATGACCACCTACAAACTGGTTTGGGACGATTTCTGCTCGTGGTTGCTGGAGATGATAAAACCCGCTTACCAAAAGCCCATCGACAAAGCCACCTACGACACCGTGATAGCTCTGTTCGAAAAACTGATGTGTATGCTCCACCCATTCATGCCGTTCATCACCGAAGAGATATGGCATATCCTCGGCGAACGTCCCGACACCGAGAGCATCATGATAGCTACGATGCCCAAAGCACAGTCGTTCGACGAAAACATCATCAAGGACTTCGAGACCGCTAAAGAGGTGATAATCGGCGTACGCGGACTGCGCAACTCCAAAGGCATATCGCCCAAAGAGGTGCTGCACCTGTGCGAGCGCGGCAACGGCGGCAACGCCTTCGACGGCATCATCATAAAACTCTGCAACATCGACGGCATAGAACGTGTGGCCGACAAGGTGGAAAACGCCCTATCGTTTATGGTGGGAAGCACCGAATACTACGTGCCTTTCAGCCAGAACATCGACAAGGAGGCCGAACTGAAAAAACTAGAGGAAGAACTAAAATATACCGAAGGTTTCCTCAACTCGGTGATGAAAAAGCTCTCCAACGAACGTTTTGTGAACAACGCCCCCGAAAAGGTGGTGGCCGTGGAACGTCAGAAACAGGCCGACGCCGAACAGAAAATCGCCGCTCTCAAAGCACAAATTGAAGCGCTGAAATAGTTGAAAGTTGAAAATTGAAAGTTGAAAGTTTGATTTAGGTGAAAACGTTAAGGCGTTAAGTCGTGAAGTAACTTAACTGCCATCTGAATACTGAATACTGAATACTGACCACTAACGTTTCACAAACTTCATTGCGCAGTGGCGGCCGTCGCCGGTGGTGACAATGGCCATATACAGTCCTTGCGAGAGTATCTCCACAGGGATGTTGCAGCGGCGTTCCTGCGTGTTCACGCACCGCATCACACGTCCGTTGGGTGCCACAATGCTGATGGTGTACCACGTTCCGTCGCTGTTGTCGTCGATATCCACGTTGAGGGTGCTGCCAGTGGGATTGGGACTGAGCCTTACCGCCAAGGGTGTGTATTCGGGCTGCACGAGGCCAACGCTGGGGGTGGCGTCCACGGCCAGTTTCATAACGATGGGCAGGTGGTCGGAGTTGTGGTACAGGGCGTTGAGCACGGCGGGGGGCACGGAGTTGTTGCCGTCGGCGATAATCGATTTGTTGTAGTGGTTGCCGTCGTTGCCGAGGTTTTTATAGCTGCCCTCCACATAGCCGAGACCTGCGGAGTGGTCCTTGATATTGCGGTTGAAGAGGATATAGTCGAAACGGTCGTCGAGGCCGCCGGTAGAGGCGCATCCCGAGCCGTTGCCACTACGTGTGGACTGCGTGTGGTAGGCCGCGAAAGCGGGGTTGCTATTCCAGCTGCCAATCTGGTTGATGGGGTCGTAGAAACGTATCAGACTGTCGCTGTGTTGGGTAAAGGCTTGGAAAGCGGCTTCAGTGTGGGTGTAAACGTTGAAATCGCCCATCACCATAAAGTTCTGCTCGCCGAGGGTGTCGAAATCCTCAATCCACGACATCAGGTTGTTGGCCATAATGCCGCGGTCCTCGTCGTTGCCGTCGGCGTAGCCGGCTTTGAGGTGAACGAGGGAACAGAAGAAAAACACGGTGTCGCCCCTCTGCAGGTCGGGACTGAGGTAGTACATCTTGTACACCGTGGCGTCGCGGACGTAGTTCTGTGCCACATAGCGGGCGGCGCACTCCACCTTGCGGGAGTCGTAGTACAGGGCGTTCATCAGGTAGGTGTTGGTGGTGTTGGTGACGGGAGCCAGCTTGTAGTAGGTTACTCCGTTGGTGTTCATCACGTTGTGCAGCAACGAGTCGTGAATCACCGGCTGGCGGTTCAGCTCGTTTACAGTGAAAATGGTGGGTTTCACGTAGTCGAAGATGGTCTTGGTCCATGCGTTTTTGTCTGGCACAGTGTTGGAATCGGCTGGACAATAAGAGGTTATGTTGCCGTAATTGAGCAGGTTGTACTGCAGTATGGTGATGGTGTCCTGCGCTGAGGCCCTCGCACAGAGGACTATGACTGCGATTGTTATGATTGTTTTTTTCATGTTTGTTCCTCTCCGGGGCAGTGCCCCAATCCCCACACAGCAGAGCTGTGAGGGGTTAATTAAGTGTCGTCTCTTCGAGACTATTTTGTTTTGTTTTACGTTGTTCGATTTTGTTGCGGACGAAGGTGGCGAGCAGGTACACCAGCCATCCGATAAGGAGTCCGAGCAGTGCGCCGCAGATGATGTCGCCGGGGTAGTGCTTGCCAAGGTAGGGACGGCTGTAGCTCACTATCGCCGCCCAGCCGAAAGCCACGTAGGGCATGGCTTTCACATGTTTTCGGCACCATAGTGCGAAAAAAATCGCCACAGCGAAACTGTTGGCGGCATGTCCCGACACAAATCCGTACTGTCCGCCGCAGCCCATGCCGAAAATCATTCGCACGTCGGGCAGGGCGTGACACGGCCGCAGCCTCTGGAAAACGTCTTTGAAACACATCACCGTTATGCGGTCGGCAAGCAGGAAACAGAGGGCTATGCCTGCCACAAGCAGCCACCACCAGCGTTTTTCCGGCGCCTTGACCACCGCCACGGCGAAGAAAAGGACAATCATCACCATCCACGACCAATGCTGTGTGAAAGCATAAAGCACGTAGTCGGCCACGGTGCAGTGGTGCTGGTTTATCCAGTAGAACAGCTCAGTGTCCACGCTGTTCAGGTAGTCAATTGTTGTCGTCTCCATCGGCGGGGGTGTTTAACTTTTTCCAAATCAAATCCTTAAGCTCCATTATGTTTTTTCCGCTCACCGCACTTATCATAATGGTGTCGATGTTGCGCGGAAGCGTCTTTTTCATCTGCTTTTCCAGAATGTCGTCGAGGATGTCGCATTTGGTGATGGCCAGAATGCGCTCTTTGTCAAGCAGTTCGGGGTTGTACTGTTTCAACTCGTTGAGCAGTATCTTGTATTGCGCTTTGATGTCGTCGCAGTCGCAGGGAATCATGAAAAGCAGTATGGAGTTTCGCTCGATGTGTCGCAAAAAGCGGATTCCCAGCCCTTTGCCCTGCGAGGCACCTTCGATAATGCCCGGAATGTCGCTCATCACAAACGATTTGTCGTCGCGGTAACGCACCATGCCGAGGTTTGGCACGAGGGTGGTGAAAGGGTAGTCGGCAATTTCGGGCTTGGCCGCCGACACCACGGAGAGCAGCGTGGACTTGCCTGCGTTGGGGAAACCCACCAGACCCACGTCGGCAAGGATTTTCAGCTCGATGATAACCCAGCGTTCCACGCCCGGCTCGCCGGGTTGGGCGTAGCGCGGGGTGCGGTTGGTTGGCGATTTGAAATGGTCGTTGCCCCAGCCTCCGCGGCCGCCCGGAGCTATGATGGCCTGCTGACCGTCCTCCACTATCTCGCAGAGCTGTTCGCCAGTTTCGGCATCGCGGGCAATGCAGCCGAGGGGCACGTCGAGGATCACGTCCTCGCCCTGTGCGCCGGTGCAGAGGTTCTGTCCGCCGGCCACGCCGTTTTTGGCTATCACGTGCTTGGTGTATTTCAGGTGCAGCAGTGTCCACAGCTGGGCGTTGCCACGCAGGATGATATGTCCTCCGCGACCGCCGTCGCCGCCGTCGGGACCAGCCTTGGCGTTGTATTTCACGCGAAGCAGGTGCGCCGAACCGGCACCGCCCTTGCCCGAACGGCAACAGATTTTTACGTAGTCAACAAAGTTTGAGCTCATGAATCTTGTTCTGTTTCGGTAAATCTTTTATTTTTATTCTCCTGCTCGCCTACGGCTCACGAGATCTTGTAAATCTTGTAAATTTCTTTTCGCCTACGGCGAAAGCTACGCAATAACTATAAATTGTAAACTATAAATTATAAACTTATTTACAATTGTCAGTTCCGAACTCCGAGTTCCGAATTCCGAACTAATGGTCAATTGTTTATTTATTTTCTACTATCTTCTTGTCAATCATGTCAATAATGTTCTTCGAGATTTCCTGAATGTCGCCAAAGCCGTTGATGGGTATGTAGAGGCCTTTGGCTTTGTAGTAGTCGGCCACGGGGAGGGTTTTGTTCTCGTATTCGCGCAGACGGTTTTTGATGGTCTCCTCGTTGTCGTCGGAGCGGCCGGAGATCTTGGCGCGTTCCAGCATGCGGCGCACCAGTTCCTCGCGGGGCACGTCGAGACTAATCATGCACAGCAGGCTGGTGCCGTATTTGGCCAGAAGTTTGTCGAGTGTTTCGGCCTGCGCCACGTTGCGCGGAAAGCCGTCGAAAAGCACGCCGTTGCGGGTGTTTCCGGCAATGATTTTGTCTATCATCTCCACCACAATTTCGTCCGACACCAGCTGTCCGGCGTCCATAATGTCTTTTATGCGAAGTCCGAGAGGGGTTTTGTCGGCAATTTCTTTGCGCAAAGCCTCGCCTGTGGAGACGTAGGTGAGGTCGTATTTCTCGACTAACATCTTGGACTGGGTGCCTTTACCAGCGCCCGGAGCCCCGAATAATGCTATGTTTATCATGGTTGCGTGGGTTTTAAAAGTTTGTGCAAAGATACGATTTTTTGTTGAATTGTTGAGTGTTTAATTGTTGATTTTTTAGTGAACTGTGAACTGTGAACAGTAAGCAGTGAACTATGAACCGTGAAGTTGTTCCTTAGCAGCGGAAATGTTTTTCACCGTTTTGCGGAGAAAAAAGTCATTATTCTCCGCAAAAATGCGGAGAAAAATTTGCTTAATCACCGCAAAATTGCTTTTCAAATTCCCTAATACGCTGTGCTCCAGATTTTAATGTCGATGCCCTGACATCGACTACCAAAAAACTTTCTGTGATGTTTTCCGACGTTTGGATAAGGCACCACGGTGTGCTTTATTGTGTTGCTTGGAGATGAATTTTAGGAGTGCCAAGCTTCCAATGTTTCGCTGTTACAAAACGGTTCGTTCGACATTTTATTTATAATACGATATTTTTTTTGTATCTTTGCAGTCCTATTTCTAAAACAATCACGACAAATGAAGAATGTAACTAGAATTGCCGTAGCGACGCTATTTCTGGCTCTCTCAGTCGGTTGTGGCAGTGTAAGGGACCTCACCTCCATAATCACAGGCTATGGCGCAAAGAACATGGCAAGCAACGTTTTTGTGTCGGGCCGCGAGGCCGAAGACATCGAAAACCTCGACCTGCATTTCTCTTTCATCAAATACAACCATTACAAGCTGGACTACGATAACAAGACTGTTACCAGCCGTTTCTTATGGAAAAAGTCAACTGCTGTTTTCCGCGAAGGATACGGTGTGACGCTATTGCGCGGAGATATGCCCGAAGTGGAAAGCGAAAAGTGGAAGGCTGAAAAAATGGTCGGTCCTACCCAAGTGGCCTCTCTTTCGCCTTTCCCCACACATCTGTCGCCTTCGCTTGACCCTGTGGTCAAAGCTCTGTTCGACGACCATACATACGGCGGACATCCCTTCGCCTTTGTGGTTCTCCACAACGGAAAAGTGGTGGCCGAGCACTACGACAAAGGCATCACGCCCGATACCCGCCTGCTTAGCTGGAGCATGGCCAAGAGTTTCACACAGGCCCTCGCCGGCATCATGGTCAAGGACGGCTTGGTGGACATATACGCCCCGATGAATATCCCTGAATGGCAGGGCGACGGACGTCGCGACATCACGCTCAACGACCTTTTGCAGATGCAGAGCGGTCTGGAGTGGAACGAGGACTACGGTAGCCGCTCCGACGTGAACATCATGCTGCACCGCGAGACCGACATGGGACTCTTTGCCCTGAACAAACCGCTGGCATACAAGCCGGGCACACATTATTACTACTCAAGCGGCAGCACCAATATCGTTATGCGGTATCTGCGCAGCAAGTTCGTCA
>DBXH01000023.1 GCA_002309335.1 Bacteroidales bacterium UBA1217
ATTCCCGAAGGCGTGGCCAATGCCTTCCACCTGATGCTACACCGCTACAAGTGGACACTCAGCGGCAACTACCAGACTCGCGAGCTGACGGTGCCCAAGCTGCAGGCCGCCGAGAATGCCATCGACAGCGCACTGAACCTGCTACAAGCCGCCCAGCCGCAATGCCTCGACGCACAACTTGTCAAAGCCGAACTGACGCTGGCAGCCTCGCTCGCCAAGCACGCCGTACACCTCGGCATCGCCCGACTCAACGTGAAGGGCAACGACACCAAGAGCATCCCATGGGCCAAGCGGCAGGAACTGGCCAAAGAGCTGAAGCCCCTCATCGACCAACACAAGAAACTGTGGGTGTTCCGCAACCGCAAAGGCGGACTGGACGACTCAGCCAGCAAATTGGAAGAGGTGTATCAGTATTACATCAAGTAGGAACGGAGAACGGAGAGATGAGAACTGAAAACTGTAGGGACGCAGTGCCTACGTCCATGAACAGAGAGAGTGGTATAGCCGCCAGTGCAAAAATTTTTATTTTTGCGCAGCAAAAATACACCTGATTATTTCAAAAAATATCAACATTTTATCTAATTATCAATCCTTTATGAAAAAGACCTTCGGATTATTTGTCCTCATACTTTTTGTTTTTTCTTTCGGTTACGGCCAAACTGTTTCCTTCATGCCGGCGTGGCAAGTGGGCGAAACGCACACTTACTCTTTTACGCAAGTAAAGACAAAATACAAATTGGCTGATGGCGAGCAAACCATAACTTCGAACGACACTTCCAGCTATAACGCCCATTTTGAGGTTATAGAAGAGGGCATCGATTATTACAAAATCAAGATGACTGAAGAGGTAGGAGACATACTGAATATCACTGACTCGCTAAAGGATATTCTATATCTGCCCGAAGGTTTTAAAGATGTAGCTGTCATCTACACCACCAACCGCAACGGCGAACTGCAAGTCATTGACAACTGGGAAGAGATAGCGGAAAACATGCGCCTGCTGTGCGACTCGCTGCTGTCGCCCATGTATGAGGAATATCCATTCATGGAAACCATAATGAAACAAATGAAAATACTCTACTCTTCGCAAGAGAGCATCCAGAATATAATGTTTAAAGACCTGTTCCTTCTCCATTTTCTTTTCGGCGCCGAGATGGAAGTGGGCTATACATATCCCTACGAAGAGACCCTTCCCAACGCTTTTGCTGCCGATCAACCATTGCGAGCTATGAGCATCCTCGGCATCGACACACTGATGACCGACCAAAGCATCTGCCGCGTGAAACGCTATTCCTACGTCAATGAAAAAGACTGCAAAAAACTGGTGCAGAATATTATAAAAACTATGGCCAAAACAATGGCAGGGTTCGGTGGCAAAAAGATTGCCAAAGAGGCCAAAGGCATGAAGATGGTCATCACCGACGACTACACTTTCGACTACAGCACATTAGAGCACATGCCCGTCCACATCAACGCACAACGTTCCACTCGGACCAACCTCAAACAACAAGATGCCATGCAAGTGGAAGAACGAATTATCAAGTTGTTAGAATAGCAGATAGTAGGCAGCTAGGCCCATCTCCACCACAAATCCCATTAGAAAACCGATATAGACATCGCGCGGTTTACGCTCGGTGACCTGCAACTGCGCCGTGCCCGTCAGGCCGGCAGCCAGAATGATGGCAACCAGAATCGCCACCGAATAGTGCAGCACAAAAAAGGTCATCGTGATATAATAGCCGAACATGGCCCCAAACGTGTAGGTATAAATATCCAAATTATAAAAGAGGCTTACCAAATAGATAATCAGCATACTGACCATCAGCATCAGGAAGAAGAACATAAAAAAGCGGTCCACCGCCCGATGTACCCATAGCAACGTATTCAAAACATAGAACACATTCATTATCAATAGCATCGCATTCTTATCCTGCTTGTCAGGAAAAAGAACGCTTTTCACCACGCCCAATTTCGAAAAGAGAAACGTCACAATCATAGGCAGCACCACCAGCGACAAGGCAAAGAACAGCATCAGCGCACCCATCGATGTCTTGACGGCAGCACTAATCTGCGTTGAAAAGATCAGCAGATAATAGATGGGAAAGATAATCGGATGGAACAGTATCAGAATAAAACGGAAAAACTTCATAACCGGCTCTATTTTATCAACGTGACAGTACCTGACTTTTCATAATACTGACCCTCGTACAAATACTTGATTTTATAGATGTACACCCCAATGGGCATCTCCTGACCTTTGCAGGTGCCGTCCCATCCTTCGTTGGGGTCGGCAGTGTTGAAGACCATCTGCCCGTTGCGACCAAAAATCAACATATAGTAATCTTCGGTGGGCATGAAAGTGGAAACAGGCTTGAAGATATTGTTGATGCCTGCCGGATTGAAAGCATTGGGCACATAGATGGTGGGCGATTGCACCAGTTGGATGCTGTTGGAACGACTCTGGTCGGCAAAGCCATACTCGTTATTATTCTCTTGTGCCACAATACAATAGGTAAATATAGAACCTTCATTGGTGAGTTCTGACACATCGTCGGTGCAGCTGCGCAAGGGCGTAACCATCACATCCGACTCAAACATGGCGGTTTCCGTGCGCCGTTTGACCGTATAAGACGAGACGCCGCCGTTCCAGCCGTCGTA
>DBXH01000005.1:0-146 GCA_002309335.1 Bacteroidales bacterium UBA1217
CGTATTCCAGTGTTATTGTTGCCATAGTATGTTGTTTTATGTTTTTCTGACATTATAACGCCATTCATACTTTTTTATTGTGCCAATCGGGAAAACAATTAAAAGAAAACCACTGCGTGGTATCACGCCGTTAGGCGTTTTCTCTT
>DBXH01000005.1:179-10636 GCA_002309335.1 Bacteroidales bacterium UBA1217
TTTTATACCCCGTAGGGGTTTTCTTTTTGTTTTTGATGCGTTTGTCCTGTCATTTAATTAGTGCAACCATCCTTTTTTTGTTCCATTCTGGCAATAAACATTGAGAATTTTCGTTTTTGAGAATATGAAGACTAAGTTATATATTTTATTGTTCGCTGTGTTGAGCTTTGCCTCCTGTCGGCAGGCGGAGAAGGCTGATGATACACAGCTGCGTACGGGCGATTTGATTTTTGTCGGAATCCCTTACGACTATGAACTGACCGACACCTCCGGTATGGATGCCGCCATTGTCGACGCTACGGGCGACAGCCTGGGAGTCAATTATATACACGTTGCCATTGTCGAGGTGGACGGTGATTCGGTGTGGATTATCGACGCTACCGCCAAAAGGGGCGTGGACCGCTATCCTATCGACACCTTCTGCTGCGATTTCCGCCTGAAGGATGGCTCCTATCCGCAGTTCGACGTTATGCGGCTGAAAGAGAGTCCCGACTGTGCTGATTTTATTGATAACGCCAAGGGTTATATCGGCAGGAAATACGACCTTGCTTTCTCGCCCGACAATGAGGAACAGTATTGCAGTGAGCTGGTACGCAATGCGTTCCGTAATGCCGACGGTTCATATATCTTCGGCGAGGCTCCGATGAATTTCAAGGGTCCCGACGGCGAGTTCCCGCCATACTGGGTACAGCTTTTCGAGTGGCTCGGCTCACCCATTCCGCAGGACGTGATGGGAACAAACCCCAGCGATATGTCGAAAGACACCAACCTGGTATATATTATGTCATTAAATTGTAAGACAATGAAATAAAGTAGGAAATGAAAAGGACAATTGTACAAGTCCCTTTTGTATTGTCACTTAACTCCTTTTAACTCACATCTAACCCTTTTAACTCCACCCAAAAAAACATTAACACCCTCTTGATTATGAAAATAAACAGACTTGCATTTGTGTTTCTGATAATAGGTTTTGTCGGTGTCAATCAGTTGTTTGCACAGGCCGATCAAGACCAGGACACCCTTATGTGGAGCGGCCGCAAATACGGCGTGGTTACAGAGCGCTATGTTCCTTCGGTGGTGATGGTCTATTATCAGCGCACCTCGGCTGAGCCGCCTTTCCAGTCGTGGAGCAAGAACAACACTCGTGGCCATATAGCAGAGTATGAGATTATTAACAACAGTATATATCTTAATAAGATAGAGGCGAAACGCTTCCGCACAAGGGGCAGTAACCTTTGGTCCGCCTCGGGTATCGATACGATAGTGAAACCCGAGTATTTTGATATTATGTCGTTGGATACCAATCAGTCCGATGTCGAGGGTGCTGTGTTGGCCGACTGGTTCTCGGGTGTTCTGGAGCTTAGACTTGTGCCGAAGGACAAGAAGGAGCAGAAGAGCGACGAGGCCAAAGGCACTAGATACCTGAACATTGTCGACGGCAGGATTGTCGACAATGTGTTTCTTTCAGATGAGATTCTTGCCAATTATAAGGCAGGCAAGGCGAAACTGGGGCACTCACAGGCTGTGATGTATCATCGGAATAACAGGTTCAAGGAGTTCTATCTGCGTTGTGCAATGGACCGCGAGGAGGTGACCTACAACGGTCATAAAGGACTTTTCCAGAAGGAGGCCAACGGACTTACGCTGGTGATGGAGTTCTTTGGCAACGACCCTACAAAATGCGAAACCAACTGGCTTGGTAGAGTGCGTGAAGACAGTGGCGCCCCGTTTGGCTCGTGGGTGCTTCGCGACGACTCGCTCTTTCTGTCTGAAATAACAACCCACAACGATAGCGGCAAGCATGGACAGGGGATGTCGGACTATCTGGCCGACAGCATCGTAGACGGAGTGGGCTATTGCCACCGCCGTTTCACTGCCGACCACTGCTTTTTTGCCGACTGGCTGAACGGCGAGTATGTGATCCATTACGGCAACTGGCAGACCAACAGCTTCGGTGTGGCCGACTATGTGGTCTATAAGACCCAGAAGATAAGGGTGAAAGATGGCGTTGTGAAGTCGTCGCAATTCTCGCCGAGCAGTTTTGAGGATGACGAGAAGGAACTATCTGCAACGGAGTTTAAGATTTGCAACGAGAACCAAATCTGGTCGGTCGACGACAAGCAGCTGGCCGAGGTTGTAGGTAACTACAAGTCGCCCAAAAAGAATCCCGCCTATAAGGGCGACAAGACGGTGCTGCGCAACTGGTTTCTGAACCAGCCTATCACCGACGAGCGCGCCAAGGACCGCCTCTTCCGCGTACGCATTGGCTTTATGGTCAATTGTGATGGCAAAGCCGGCCGCTGGCAGCTTATCAGCAAGAACAAAGGCGAGCTGTTCGAGTTTGCCAATATGGTACTCGAGACGGTGAAGACTATGCCGCAGAACTGGATTCCCGCCACCGACAGGAAAGGCAACGCCGTGGATTGCTGGCAGATACTCGAGTTTACGATAAGCAACGGCATATTGACCAACGCCAATTACAAATGAAACCGCTGCTTGTCCATACACGTCGTTTCCCGCCGCGCAGATTTCACGCTATCACGTTGTTCCCTTTTGTTTTCTACAATGGGCAGCCGATGGATGAAATCGAAGTCAGGCACGAGACGGTACATTTATGGCAACAGGCTGCATTGCTGATAGTTGGCTTTTATATTCTTTATCTTGTCTTCTGGCTTGCCGGTGTTGTTATTTATCGTGACCTTGACAGGGCTTATCGCGGGATTCCTTTTGAGAGGTCGGCTTATATTCTTGAAAGTCAATCGGTAGTGACGCCGCTGAAGCAGTCGTTTCATTGGCTCCGCTGCCTTAAAACAGTATGATGATATGATTTTGTATTACTCTGGCTGTGGCAACAGCAAGTTTGTAGCAGAGGAACTGGCGCGTCTGACATCCGATAACCTGCAAAAAATTGATCCCAACGACACCGCTCCGAGTCTGACGCTCAGAGGCGATGAGCCGCTGGGTATTGTCTGCCCTGTCTACGCTTGGGCTGTGCCGCGTCTGGTGGATGATTATATAAAACGCCTGTCAGTTAACGAGAACCCCGCCTATTGCTACCTTGCCTGCACCTGTGGCGACAGCGTGGGCCGCACTCCCGAACGCTTTGCAAAGACATTGCGCTCCAAGGGGTGGCATCTTGATGCCGCATTTGGTTTTGTAATGCCCGAGACATATATCAATCTCAAAGGATTTAACCTTGATACGTCCGAAAGCGAGCGGCGCAAGATTGCTGCCGTCCGTGAGCGGCTGCCTGAGGTGGCGGAATGCATAAGGAAACATAAGCAAGTGATTGACGTTGTGCGCGGTCCTGTACCGGTGCTGACATCATACGTTGCCAATCCATTGTTCTATGGCTTGCTTATCACCGACCGCAAATTTCACGCCACGGACGACTGCATCCATTGCGGACAATGTGAGCAGGTGTGTCCGCTAAACAACATCGCTATGGTCGATGGCAAGCCCCGTTGGAACGGCCAATGCACCAACTGTATGGCCTGCTACCACCATTGTCCCAAGAATGCCATCCATTTCGGCAAAGCCACTCTTGGCAAGGGACAGTATTATTTTGGACATAGGGAAGATGCTTGAACAACTTGGACTTTTCGGTCTTTTTTTAGGGTGCGCCCTTTCGGCGACTATCATTCCGTTTTCGTCTGAGGCGTTGCTTGCGGGGGCTCTCTTATTGAACGACCGGCTTTGGCTTGTGGTGTTTGTCGCTGCCGCAGGCAACACGCTGGGTGGTATGGTCAGTTTCCTGTTGGGATGGCTCTGCAAGTGGGACTGGCTGGAGAAATATCTGAAAGTCAATCGCCAGAAACTTGACAGAATGCATTCTGCCGTCAGCCGCTATGGCTATCCGGCTGCACTTTTCGCCTGGCTGCCAGTCGTTGGCGACCTCATCGCCATTGCTATGGGTTTGCTGCGTCTGCGGCCGTTGCCTACGGCAGTTCTGATGTTCATTGGAAAATTGGCACGCTACATTGTCGTCGCCGGCATTTTCAATATGTTCTGATTTCGTCGATCATCAGCCAAGCCTTGTTGCCTTTATAGGTGTGCCAGTCGGGTAGTGTGGCGGGGTGGATGATGCGGATTTTTATCTCTTTATCAGCCTGTTTTGATTTATGTCCAATCTTGTATCGTGGGTGAATGCTATAGACTATGGACTGGTGTCCGTGTTTTTCGTCTTTTACCGAGCCTTGCATTTGAAATGGAATCCATTTTTTTTGTGACTTAGACCATATCTCCACGCTTTGTGGCAACACTACCCATTCGTCGGGAGCGTGAGCAAACTGCACTTTCACTGTCCAATAATCTCTGCTTGAAACCGTAATGTTCATCAGCAGTGTGTCCACTCCGGTCCAGCCAGTCCAGCCCTCGCTCCAGTCGCCCGCAACGCCACGTTTTCCATCATAAAGATGATTCGGGAAATATTTGTTGTAGGGTGCACTTGGAGGAGTGGAGACTTTGACATTCTTCACGAAATTACCAGGTCTCTCATACGCCAAGGACTTGTCAATAAGGTCGTTCTTGTCAAAATTGTTGTCACGATAGTTTAAAGATGTCACTTCCAACCTATAGTGGGGCTGTACTGTGAATCGGAACGTATATGTGCTGTCGCCGCTGAGACGATATGGTTCACGAACGCCGGGGCCGCAGGTGGCGGTGCCGAGGCCTGCTATGCGGCTGTCGATGTTGAGTATGCTGTACAGGTTGTCGGGTTCGGGCATTTTCCACCAGCGGTCGTAAGCGGCAACAACGGTGTCTTCATAGTCGTGTTGGCTGAAATTGAACAATTTGCAGCCGTCTATTGCTATCTGAAGCGCTTGTGCGCTCTTGCGGTCGCTCAAGTCCAGCAGGTAAGCTTCCAGATTGCCTTCTTCCTGCGGGACAGCGTGATATTTGGTGTTGTCGCCGGCGCTGTACCATTCTCCAAGCCTTCCAGCGGTGCGGCGGTCAGGATAGCGCTCTGTGTCGTAGCCCCGCCACGTCGTCTCCTTAAATGAACGCGGCAATTTGGCTTGCAGTCCTACACGAGCAAAGGTCTTGAACACACCCTCGCCTTGCAGTCTGACGCTTATCTGCATTGAGCCGTCGTTGGATATCTCGATGATTTCCCTCACAGGCATCGTCTCGCCGTTGTCAGTCGTCAGGTCGTATTCCATCACCACTTCCGCTGCCGCACAGCGCCAAGTGTCGAAAGAGACATCGTTTATTTCAAACTTTAAGTTATCAACCTTCAGGTTCTGTAGTCCCTCCCAGGCTGCGGCACCATTGCGGTCGGCGCGGTCGTTCTGGGTAGGTGGCCGCCACAGGTTGAGGTGTATGTCGCGCAGCATCTCCTGCCCTTGCCAGATGTATTGCTTTATTGTGCAGGCTTTTCTGTCGAAGGTTATAGAGAAATCCTTACCTTTGATGGTCCCGTTTTGAAGGTCAATGTCTAAGGGCTCTTTCGTAAATCTTTTAGGAATGACGGGTTCTAGCGGGTGCAATGTTACCTCGTCAGGCTTTATCCCGCCATATACCGCCTTCACTTCCTCCATACAGGCATAGGGATTGCCGTAGGCGTCGCATATCCCGTTGGCGCAGAAGTCGTTGTCGTCCTCGATGCCAGGCAGCTCTCCAAGGTCGCCGCCGAGCGATATTTGCGGATAGCGATAGAAAACATCCACAATACCTTTGCCCATCGGCAGGGCAGGGGTGCGGTCGAGGCCCTGGTCTTGCCAGTCCCAGATAAAGCCGCCTTGCAGCGATGGGTATTTGCGTATAGTGTCCCAGTAGTCGCTCAGACCGCCAAGACTGTTGCCCATCGCGTGGCAGTATTCGACCATAATGTAAGGCCGGAGGGAATTTTGAATGTTGAATTGTGAATTATGAATTGTGAGGCCGTTGCGTATGGAGTCCATAGTTCTGCCATACCAAGCAATATAGTCCACGCTTGGGTACATAATGCCGACGATGTCGGTGTTCCAGTCCAGCTCGGCGCGCTCATAGCTGACAGGTCGAGTCGGGTCAACGACCTTCAGCTTGCGATAGGCCTCCTCAAAACAGACGCCGTTGCCGCACTCGTTGCCTAACGACCAGACGATTACCGACGGATGATTGCGGTCGCGCTTCACCATATTGTTCACGCGGTACCATATAGGCTCGGTCCACTCCGCCTTTTTGGCCAGGCTATGCTCACCATATCCCTGCGCGTGGCTTTCATTGTTGGCCTCGTCCCACACGTACAGGCCGTAGCGGTCGCAGAGGTCGTACCAGTATTCGTCGTCTGGGTAGTGGCAGGTGCGCACAGCGTTGATGTTGTTCTCTTTCATCAGGCGGACGTCCCTTTCCATATCCTCGCGGCTCACGACGTGGCCTGTAAAAGCGTTGTGTTCGTGGCGGTTCACGCCCTTTATGGTCACCGGCTTGCCGTTGACGCACAGCAGGCCGTTTTTGATTTCCACCGTGCGGAAGCCAATCTGTTTCTCGATGGTTTGAATAGTGCGGCCGTTCTTGTCTTTCAGCCTGATTGTGATGGTGTAGAGATCAGGACTCTCTGCCGACCAAGGTTTTACGCCGCCGGTTCTTAATTCCGTAAGAGTGAGCAGAAAAGCGGTGTCGAGTTCGATGAAAGGCAGCCTTTTTTCAACGCTCAATTCAGGAACTGATACTTCTGCAAGCAGGCCGTCGCTGTGGCCTTGTCCGTATATTGTCAGGTTCAGTTTGCCAGTGCTATAGTCGGTGGTATCTAACGTTGCGTCAATGCGATAGTCGGTGATGTGGTTTTTCGGCAAGCTATACATCGTTACGTCGCGCGTGATGCCGCTCATACGCCACATATCCTGGCATTCAAGATAGCTGCCGTTGCTCCAACGGTGCAGGATGATGCATATACGATTTTTACCGGTATGCAGCTGGCTGCCAATCTCCCATTCCGCCGGTGTCTTCGAGTCTTCGCTGTAGCCGACGAACACACCGTTGATATACAGCTCCACTGCCGACGATGCCGCACCGATGCGGAAATAGATGCTGCGTCCCTCCCACGACTCGGGTATGACGACATCCTTTGCGTAAATGCCTGTCGGGTTGTATGCCCTTGGCGCGTGCGGAGGGTTGCTCGGGAACTCGTTCTTCATATTCACGTAGACGGGAATGCCATAGCCTTGCAGTTCAAGGTTGCCTGGCACAATGATGCTGTCCCATTCTCCATCTTGCGCCCTCTGTTTGTTGTTTTCATAATACTGGAAAGCCCACATTCCGTCGAGGTCTATTACCCACTGGCTGTCGGCAGGTATGATGTCGGCGTGCGGTGCCACTTTGCCGACCTGCCACACTGTGATGTCATCCCACAGCTCGCGTTGGGCAATGGCACAGCCTGTAATCAGCAGAAAAGCAATGAGTAATGATATCCTTTTTGGCATAATGGTCGGATGGTATTTTAAAGTGCAAAAATACAATTTTTTTGTCATCTTTACGGTGATTAGGTAAAAAGTTTTTTTACAAATTTCAGAACTTATTGTGGCGGAGCGCAGATTTGCCACAACAAGCCGCATCGGAACATCAGCCACGACGGGGCACAGAACTGCTACGTATCAACGTGGTTGATCCGTCAAGGAAGATGCTATGCGAAAACCCAATCTGCCTCCCTTCCATCCCTTATAGCCTTTTAAAGTAACACCCGGAATACAAATATCCCATGGAGAATCATACCCTCCACCTTTTGCCACTTTCCACCTTTTTCTATATCGTAATTTAGGGTACGCGTCTTTTAGTAGTTTGTCATTGATTTGTCTTTTATAATTTGGGAAAAATATAGTATCGTACGAATCGCTCACCCACTCCATTACATTCCCAGACATATCATAAAGACCTAAAATGTTGCATTTTTTTTGTTTTACAGGATGGGTTTCGCAAGTGTTTTCATTGTACCATCCAACAACATCCAAAGTGTCGCTCCCACAATATAGATATTTTCTCGAGGTGTCGTTCCCATAGGCTGCAAATTCCCATTCCTTTTCTAGCGGCAGCCTGAACTCTGTTCCTGTGATTTTTGTCAGTTTTCTACAAAATTTATTACATTCATTCCAAGAGACATTCTCAACTGGAAGGTTTTTGCCTTTATGAATACTTGGATTGTATTTCATAACTGCAGTCCATAATTCTTGTGTGATTTCAGTCTCTGAAATAAAAAAGTCATTAACGGTCGCTTCCCTTCTACGATCAAACATTCCATCATAGCTTGAAGAATACATACTCATTAATGTATCAGCGTGATTACCCATAATGAATGTGCCGTGTTTTACATATATCATTTTGAATTCCACACCATTAACATTGTATATTTTGGCTTTAAGTAAAACCGTGTCATTTTGAGAAACAGCCATTTGAAAACTAATAAGAGAAAAAAACAAAAAAGCTATTTTCTGTAAAAATCGTATTCTAAGGATATATTGTTTTGTATTGCCCATTGTAGGTTTCTTTTTTGGGTGTGCCCTAATTTAATACTGTTTTTATGAAGAATTTTCCGTTGTGGCGGATCTGTGCTCCGCCACATATTATTGTCAGGATTTGTAATCCGTTTCATTGTTATTGCCAATCAAATTCCAAGTATTTCAACATATTATAATAACGCAGATGAGCAATGAATATTGCCTCGAGGAATGCAATTCCTTATGTTAAGTTGTGGCGGAACACAGATCCGCCGCAACTTGGCGAAGCCGCAAATGCCTTTAAGGTATTCATCCCTCCAGGACTGCTTATATTCTATGTTCTGAGATTCCATTTCTCAATAATGACTATTGTCTCAATTTATTGCGTCAACAGTAAAAAGCCCACGGCAAGAAAACGAATTCTTGCCGTGGGTAGTTTGTAGAGTTACTTGCCGAATGAAAGTCTATGGGTGTCATTCAGTGACACAATTGATATTGAATAATTCATAGCAAAAATAAAATGAGACTTCCTTAAGTTAGTCCTTCTCTTTTTGCTATGGCAAGGATAGTTCAGCATCTCCATTTGCACTTTGTATAATTAAGGCGTATGTTTCATTATCCCAATTGTATTTCATTTTTTTTGAAGAGATAATCTGCTCAACAGAATCCCTTCCATACACAAGTGACACAATCTTGAAGTAATTTTCATACAAAAACCATAGATGGGAGGGGATACTATCTGTGGGCTTTGAAAAGATAGAATCGCATTTCTTGATAGAATCTAATATAACAGGTTCCCAGCGTATAATTATGCTGTCCAAATAATTGCTATAGGAACGCGTATCACCCAATTCCTTTGCCATAATTGCTTTGCATTTAAACCTCAAATATGTTTTGTATTCTGGGGCCCAATTTACCATATCTTGTGGGATGCTGTTAACAAAAGTAAGTATAGAATCATACCTTCTACATAGATACAGCAGCTGTATTTGGTTAAAATACTGTATAATGCTCACCGAGTCGTTGTCTAACAATACTGCATTATATTTTAGAGCAGAATCAATGTTTGAGACATCTCCCCCTATGTAATAGTCGTTCAAAAAATGCTCATACTGTTTTTTTGCGCTTAGTACATCGTTATCCTTATAAACTGTGTGTGTACAAGCAATGAGCAATAAAAAGCAAATGCAAAGTATCATTTCTTTTTTCATTTGGAGATGAATTTTAATGAATTACGGAATGCAGTAATAAAGGCCAAGAAAAAGACTTAGGACTATTAAACAATGAAGCACTGGCGTGACCAAGCTTTATGTTTACATTTGTTAAAATAGTATTATACATAACACTTGCTGGAATATGTACAGTGGCTTGCATTGGTATAGTTCCTGCAGGAGAATAATATGGTTCTGAAGACCTTGAGAAACTCGACTGGGCTCGAAAACCGTTGTCCCCAACAACTTCTATAATTCCATTATAGATGATCGTATTTGTTTTTCCATCCGCAGTCTTTGACCATTGGTTAACAAATCCATAGATATTTATACCGTCGAACGTTATTCCGTTGGAATTGTCTGGTGAAATGCTTTTTGGGTCATGATCTTTTATATGAACACCTACTCTTATTGTTGCATCGTTACAATTCCTTGATCTTTTGAAACCCACATAATTCGAACCCATATCCGGAGAATAGCCAGTTACACAATCTTCTTTGGTTTCATAATTTGTTCTGACATTCAAATCTCTCAAGAGAGCATCGTCATTCCCTACATAACTATATCCATCTGGTGTATTATCGGGTGAAGTAGCGTTGTCATTCCATTTATACATACCTGTTTTTCTGTTCTTCACCCAATCATCTACGGCCTCTCTCCCATCCGGGTCAATCAGCCTTACAGGATTCCAAGCACAATATGCATAGGGGCTAATGCTCGGGTATTTGTCCGCCATCGGGTCGACACTCAAAAACAGGCCGGACAAATCGCAGTCATAGTAGCGGGCGCCGAAGGCGTAATAGCCTGTTTCACAGTCTTTCTCTTTGCCCGTGAA
>DBXH01000007.1 GCA_002309335.1 Bacteroidales bacterium UBA1217
GGCGATACCGCAGGTGGCCATAGCGACCTTGATTTGCACAAGCGACTCCGGGTTCTCCGCTTTCTCGCGGATGTCCAGATTCGACTGAAGCTTTTCTCTCATAGCCTTCAAGTCGGCTAGCGATTTAACTTTTGTCATTGTGTAAACTCCTTTTGTTAGTTTGTGGATTAATATTTTAATTAATTGTTATATAATACGTTGTAGTAAAATATGCGTAGTATTACAAAGTGCAAAGATACGCATTTTTTATATATGCACAAGCGTTTTTTAAATATTTTTCTTCTATATGTAACTGCAAATGGCGAAACAGCCTTTTGCAACAATTCGCAAAAGGCTGTTTATTAATCTGATGTATTATGAAAACTTAAGCGATATTCAGCTCAGGAAGTCTTAGCCTTCATATTTGCATTTGAACCTCCGCTCATACTCTTCTATGAGTTTTGGGCGGAAGTCGGGATGGGCAATATTTATCAGGTCTTCGGCGCGATGCTGCAAGGTGCGTCCCTTAAGGCGGGCAATGCCGTATTCGGTAACAATATAGTCCACATCGTTGCGTGAAGTGCTGACGGCTGCACCTTCTGTCAAGAAAGGCTTGATGCGCGAAATACTGCCGCCCGCTGCGGTGCTGGGCATCGCTATAATGGCTTTGCCTTCGCGGGCCAGCGAAGCCCCGCGGATGAAATCGACCTGCCCTCCGATGCCGCTGTACTGGCGCATACCAATGGTTTCGCTTGCCACCTGCCCTTGCAAATCAACCTCAAGGCAGGAATTGATGGAAATCATACGGTCGTTCTTGGCAATGACAAGCGGGCTGTTTACATAGTCAACGGGATGAAACTCGATGTCACGGTTATTGTCCACAAATTCATATAGTTCGCGGCTGCCCATAATGAATGTAACCACCGCCTTGCCGCGATGCAATGTCTTGCGGCTGCCGTTGACAATGCCTTTGCGCATCAGATCCATCACGCCGTTCGAGAACATCTCGCTGTGTATGCCAAGGTCGTTCTTGTCGGTGAGCGACTGCAACACCGCATCGGGTATTGCACCAATACCTAATTGAAGGGTCGCGCCGTCGGTCACCAGCGATGCGCAGTAACGACCTATGGCAAGTTCAACCTCGCCGGGTTCAGGCAGTTGCAATTCCTGCAGATGGTAGGCGCAGGGAATAATATGATCCATCTGCGATACGTGAACCATCGTGTCGCCATAGGTGAGCGGCATCAGTTCGTTGGTCTCGACAATAACCGTTTTGGCTGCACGGATGGCGGCTTTGGCGTAGTCGCAACTCACCCCCAGCGAACAGTAGCCCTCGGCATTGGGCGGAGTGGCTTGGAACACGGCCACGTCGCAGGGAATGTCGTTGCCTATCATAGACGGCACATCCTTAAAGTAGGCGGGAAAGAAATCCCCCTCACGGCGTTCTATAACTTCGCGTGAATTGGCTGAAAGAAAGTTGCTTACGTGACGGAAATGACCATAACAGCGCGGTTTGTAACAAGGATTGTCACCGAGTGTGGTCATATGAAAAATAAGCACATCGTTGTAGTCCTCGCAATGGTCGGCCAACGTCTGTTGTATCAGGCGTGGAGCCGCTGCCGCGTGACCCATAACTACACATTGTCCGTCATGAATATCCTTTATGGCCTCGATAGGCTTCGATACTTTTCTCTTATAATCCTCTTTCCAGTTCATTGTTGTGTGTTTTATATTGTTATACAATAGATTGATTCATTGTCGTCAGGACGGCAATGCAGAACACGGCAAAGGATAATATGTTGAAAATCGCCGACGCAAATTTCAGCATCGGGGTCGACAATCGCCTTTGACGCGAAAGCATTGCCAATCATAAAGGCAGGTATCCTGGCTCTGCGGCATCGGCGGACACCTTCTCAGGCCTGCAGGCCCAATGGTCTTTTGTCCGCCGCCTCGCACCGCATTACAGTTGCGCGACAGCTCACGATTTTCACGTGATTCCCTCTTAGTTTCCGCCTTTTGACGGAAAAACCTAAATGATAAAAATATTTAAAGTACTGTTGCAAACCGAATTAAGACTCGTGTGTCTTTTGCAGTTGCTTTGCAAAGATACTGTTTTTTTTCGGATTTGCTCAAACGTCTTTGAATAATTTTTAAAATCCTCTTGATTCCACGGCAACTGATGTTAAATAGATAACATCAAAACAATTTTTAAGTGTGTTGTGCTTCTCAAAATAGTGCAGCCGGGGAACTGACATTTTGTCATAACCTCAAAAATTTTTCATAGTTTAATTTAATTTTATTTTCATTTTTCAAATGCAAATTTTGATAAAAATGAGATAAGAATAAGAGTAAAATATGATAAGAATATGGTATATGGAAATCAGATAGTTGCAAAATGGCATTTTTTGACCTTTTCGGGCTTGTTTTTTGCTTCTCTGAAGTATGACATTTTGTCAGTTCTTTTTTAGAAAAAGGATTTTGGAAATCATTTTTTTTGAGCCGGCAACTATACTTTTTAGGTCGATTTGGCGTTAAGAAAGTGTTATATGGAACCGAAACCGAGCATAACACGACTTTTGGAGTTGGATGAGCTGCTGAAAATGGAGCACGACTATGAGGTGGCGGCCTACAACCGCTCCTTTACCGAGGGCAACATTTTCGGCCATACCAACGAGCCCGACTGCAAGTACCCCATAAGTATTGGCGGTTCGGGTTATAATGCTCTCAATCACCTTATTTTGACGGTTACGTATGAAGTTGACGACGAGCAGGAGAATGAGTTCGAACCAGGGCAGCCTGTGGCGTTTTTCTGGCGAGTGACGCCGACGCTGAACTTCAATACCGGCGCGTTCGACGATGCCAAGGGATTCAAGGAATTACCTTATACCTGCTTTGTGGATAGTTTTAAGGAAGGTGTTATTCAGATTCATATCCCAAATCGGCAGGCACTCAGGGAATTGCAGGCTCAAGCCGACCGCACTCCATTGGGAGTCCGCGTCGCTATCGACGACACTTCGTATCGTGTTATGCATCAGGCCTTGATTTCGGCGGCAAACTCTACAAATGAGAATTTTGTGCGCCTGCGCGAGATTCTGGCTGGTTCTCTCCGTCCGAGGTTCCGTCAGAAATCGCCAATATGGTTCCCGTGGCTCAACATTGCACAGAATGAGGCTGTCCGCAAGGTTGTGGCGGCGATGGATGTGGCTGTTGTGCATGGTCCTCCGGGAACAGGCAAGACGACTACGATGGTGGAGGCTGTAATCGAGACTTTGCGCCGTGAGACACAGGTGCTTGTATGTGCTCCGAGCAACGCTGCGGTCGACTGGATAAGCGAGCAACTTTCGAAGCGGGGCATCAATGTCCTACGTATTGGCAATCCGCTGAAAATGAGCGACGAGATGCTTGCGTGCAGTTATGAGCGCCGCTATGCCGACCATCCCGACTACCACGAGCTGTGGAATATCCGAAGGGAGTTGGGTGAGGCCAAAGGGGAGATGAAAGGAAATAAAAGACAACGGTTGTTGCGTCGCCAGATGGAGTTGGAAATCAAGATAAACGCAGACCTTTTCGAGCGTGCGAGCGTGGTTAGCTGCACGCTGATAGGCAGCACCTACAGCATTATGGGCAACCGTCATTTCGGAACGCTGTTCATCGATGAGGCGGCGCAGGCTCTGGAGCCGGCTTGCTGGGCTGCCATTCTGAAGGCCGACCGTGTTGTGCTGAGTGGCGACCACCTTCAGTTGCCACCCACGGTCAAATGCATTGAGGCGGCACGTAAAGGGTTGTCAAACACTTTGATGCAGCATATTGTCAAGACCAAGCGAGAGTGCGTATCTCTGCTGACTGTGCAGTATCGTATGCACCGCGACATTATGGCTTTCCCATCGCGATGGTTTTATAACGGATCATTGGAAGCCGCGCCTGAGGTTGCCGATCGGCTGGTGCATCTGATGGATACTCCGTTGACGTGGATTGACACAGTTCGTTGCGGCTTCGGTGAGCGTCAAAACCGCTCGATGAGCCGCCTCAATACCGATGAGGCGAAACTTGTTGTTCATAGCCTTCGCGACTATGTGGATATGATTGGTTTGGAGCGTCTTGTAGCCGACCGAGTCGATTTTGGCATCATATCGCCTTATCGTGCCCAGGTGCGTATGATAAGGCGCCTGCTGAGAATGCAAAAATTCTATCGCCGTCTACGTGAGCAGGTGAGTGTCAATACTGTAGACGGGTTCCAGGGTCAGGAACGCGATGTGATAATCATAAGTATGGTGCGCGACAACGACAAGGGTGAAATAGGCTTCCTTGGAGACTTGCGCCGTATGAATGTCGCTATCACCCGCGCGCGTATGAAACTGATTGTTATTGGTAATAGCGAGACGCTTTCGAAGCATCGCTTTTACAACGCCCTTTTTCAGCATTTCAGCGATTGTGGTGAGGTGATAGAGGTGCCGCCAGCAGAGGAGCAGGACATAGAAAAATGAAGGGCGCCAATTGGCGCCCTTCGCTAAAAAATACTGATAATTGCGTTATTTTTTCACAATCTTGGTTACGCTACCAGCAGCGCGAATCATATAGACGCCATTCTGCAACGAACTGATGTCGATGGTGTTGGCACCATTGTGCAGATTAAATGTCTTGACGGCACGGCCGTTGATGTCGAACATAGTGGCATCGATGTTCTCGAGGTTGTCGAGGGTGATGCAGATACGGTCGGTAGCGGGGTTGGGATTGACGCTCATCTGGACGCCATTCTCAGCCAACTCGATGCGCTCGGTTTTCTGGTTGATTACGGCGATGCCGTCAAGGTCGAAACCTGCGCTGTAGGAGATGGTGGGGAAGGGATCGTTGATGATGTGGCCGAAAGCATCGTAGGTGCCCAGTTCGGGGTCGATGCTGCCCACTACATCGATGACGCGGATGTGGGTGATATTGTTGATGTCGAGGCCGGTGCTGTCGCGAAGCTCGTTGAGGTCGAACGGGGTGCCGTAACCAACGCGGTATTTGCCGGCAAGGTTGTTGATGTAGGTCGGATCGACCGAGCTTGTAATCTGGCGTGCCGTCTGGGTGAGCGACGTGGCGGGGAAGCGTACAAAACGCTGACCGTCAGAGCTTACCTCTACGAATGCGAGTTCGAGGAAGTAGTCGTTGAATGAGTTCTCGAAAACAGCAAAGTCATAGCCGTCGCCATTTACAACGGGCTTGTCGAAAGTCAATGTGGCCATACCACCGTCGCCGAGACTTACAACGTCCATAGTGCTTGTAGAAGCGGCGCCGATGGCTTCGTCAGCCGTACCGTAGTTTACAACAGGAGCGTCGGGATTGCTGAGGTTCTGCGAGCCAAGCACGAGGGTGCAGCCCGTTGCCCAAGCCTTGATGCGGCTGTCGTTGTAGGCAATGGCGGTGCAGCCTGTAGTTCCGACTATGCCGCAGAAGGGACCCATTCCGGCAGGCTGGGTGACGGCATAGATGGTCATAGGATAGGCGTAGGTGTACCACCAATATTGGTAGGTGGGGTCGAAAGTGCTGTCGACGACGACGCCAGCAGCGGGGTCGGCCCATTTCTCGAAGTCGCCGTCGTTGAGTGTCTGACCCATACCCATGTCCATAAAGCCATTGTTTGTGCTGCCCCAATAGTTGCCGGGAGTGATGCCAAGAGTGGTTGATCCTACGGTGAAGTTGATATCGCCGAGGTAGTAGCCGTCCATAGAGTAGCTGAAACGTGGGTCGGCGGCTGCGATGTCGTCCATCATGTCGGCGACGGTCTTGGTGCCGTTGAAGCGGTAGCCCCAAGCGAGAGCGGTGTCGGCCCAATTGACAGCCATAATTACCTTGTTGGAGCCTTCGCCAACCCAGTACTCAATGGCGTCGGGGGCGATTGTAGCGTCGGCAGGAGCGGGGATGTTCACGGGGTAGATGGTCATGGGATAGACATAGGTGTACCACCAATACTGGTAGGTGGGGTCGAAAGTGCTGTCGACGACAACGCCAGCAGCGGGGTCGGCCCATTTCTCGAAGTCGCCGTCGTTGAGTGTCTGACCCATACCCATGTCCATAAAGCCGTTGTTTGTGCTGCCCCAATAGTTGCCGGGAGTGATGCCAAAAGTGGTTGAACCTATGGTGAAGTTGATGTCGCCGAGGTAGTAACCGTCCATAGAAAAACTGAAGCGCGGGTCGGCGGCGGCGATGTCGTTCATCATATCGTTGACAGTCTTGGTGCCGTTAAACTTGTAGCCCCAAGCCAGCGCGGTATCGGCCCAGTTGATGGCCATAACGACCTGATTCGAGCCTTCACCCACCCAGTAGAGTATTTCGCTGGCGGCAATAGTGGCCTCTTCGGGAGCTGCAGGACCGTTGGGATCCTCGACATATGTGAGTACGTCAATTGAAGTAGGTGCCGTAAAACTACCACCATCCCATTCAAACCACTCGATGAAATCGTTGTTGCTTACGGATTGCGCATTAACGGCATTTGCCATTGATCCATTTACTTCGTACATCCAGCCTAAGCCAAGGCCTTCAATGTCCATAGTACCATCGTCGTACGTCATATCATTAATGAAGCTACGACTGCTATTGAAACTGATGTTGATACGAGACTCGTAGGTGTTCAAGGTATCCATAATGTCAGCAGCCATTACGGTGCCATTAAAACGGACACCCCAAACAAATCCATACTTTGTGATGTTGTAATTGTTGTCCTCTTCAAACCAGGTGATTAATACAACAGCCCTATTGCTCCCTTGACCAACCCAGTAACGAACACTGTCCTGTGAAATAGGGGCAACATTATGAATTCGGGATCCTGGATTATGATTATCTAATCCAAGTGTTTGGGCTATAGCTCCAAATGTGAACATAAGCCCGAATGTTAATGTTAATAATTTTTTTACCATTTTGATACTGTTTTATAATGTTAATATTTTTCAATACAGTATCGGCAAACAAAATCGAGGGGAAATGGGGGAAAACAATGCAGAAAAAATGGGCCGCATCTTGTTTCTCGGGCACTTTTTCCTCGAAAGTGAGCCGATATTTTCAGATTTGGCAGGTCTTCTGACTTGTTCTTTGCCTCTCAGCCTTCCCACATAACTATGACGTTATGCAGTGGCTATCTGTTTGATTGGCAATATACTGAACTTACAGCAGCGGGACTGTTCAGGATTTACACCTGATTCCCTTTTCACGCTTTTTCAAGCGACCAAATCGGGTGCAAAAATACACAAATTTTTAGAAATACAAGTTTTATGCAAAAAGAATCTTATTGCAGTTCGAATTTGAAAGGCAGGCAGTACTGAAATCTTGCGGGTTTACCGTTGACGGTGCCGGGTTTCCAGCGGGGCATTTTCTGAACCACACGGATACACTCTTCGTCGATGCCGTAGCCTACACTTTGGGCAATCTTGATGTTGGTAATGCTGCCGTCTTTCTCGACGACAAACTGTACAATGGCTTCTCCAGTAACGCCGCGATCTCTGGCTTTATCGGGATAATTCAGATTCTCAAAAATAAATTTGTATAGTTTGTTTTCGCCGCCTTTGTAGCTGGGCTCCACGATTACAGCGTTGGCGTCGGCAATATGGCTGCCATTATCGGAAAGTGCTGCAGCGCAGGGATTTTTCTGTTTGCTAGGAATGTTTTTCTGTGCTACGGCATTATAGTAGAATCCACATATCAATAGGCATAAAAAGATAAGGCTATGTTGTTTCATAATAATATTTTTTTATTCTTCTTTCATTCTGTCGTCGCCCCATACGGCGTTCATTGCGGCAAGGCATTCCTGGCGGGTGATGTCGTTTTTGCGTTCAAGGTGGCGCTGGTAGAAGATGCAGCGCGACAGACCGATTCGGTTGATGACCACGTCGCCGGCAAATGATTCGCAAGTGGGTGCACCGCACAGACCACAGTCAATCTGTGGCAGTTTGGCTTTGAGCTTGTTGATGCGCTCCATCTTCTCGAAGGCCTTGCTGCGGTCCTTGTCGAGAACAAACATCGAGCGCGGCTGCACGGCATCCACACGGCTGTTCTCGAGCAGATAGTCTTTCATCTTGTCCATTTCTCGTTCGCGTGGCACTTCGCCATTGCGCTCGCGTTCGGCGGCTTTACGGGCGCGGGCATACATACGGGCGCCGCAAAGGAAGCGGTTTTCATAACTCAACAGGGCTCCGGCGCAACTCTGGTCGCAGGCGCGTAGCTCAAGAAATTCGACATCCTCGACCTCGTCGTTCTCCAGTTTGTCGAGAAAATCCATAACATTCTGAATGCCGTCGATGGAGTAGGAGTTCTTTGCCAAGCAGATGCGCCGTTCGCCGTTGGTAAGGGTGCTGAGGATAGCATCGCTTGATAGGTTTATGGTGCGGCTCTGTTTGGGAATGTAATTTTTGCCCTGTTCCTTTATTTTGCGATATGTGCGGTTGAACAGCGAGTCCATATTGATGACTCCGTCTATGATTGAACGTTTTTCGCCTACGGGGGCTTTGACGGCAGCAATCTTGGCGGCGCAGGGGGTCACGTAGAAGAGTCCAATCTCTTCGCGAGGAATGCCTCGGTTCTGCAATTCCTGCAGGCAGTAGATGGCCGAAATGTCGAGTGGAGCCTTGATGGGCGTGATATTCTCGACGAGCGATGGATATTTTATTTGTATAAGTCTAACAATGGCAGGGCAGAAACTGGAAATTAGTGGTCGGATGTCGGGATTCTCGCGAGCAAAGTGTTCTTTGGCTTCAGCATAGATGTTGGCTGCCGACTCGACCTCAAAAACGTGGCGGAAACCCAAATCCTCGAGTGCATTATATATTCGTGACACGCGTATTTCCTCTGGAAACTGCCCGAGGAAGACGGCGGGAATGAGTGCCACCGAGTGCGGGAACTGGTGTACCATCTCGAAGTCGTCCTGGTTGATATAAATAGCGTCGACAGGGCATGTTTCGTGGCATTTGCCGCAGTCGATACAACGGTGCTCTTGAAAGTAGGCCTTTCCACCGGTTATGCGGATGGCCTCAGTAGGGCAAGCTTTCAAACAGCGCATACATCCTATGCACTTTTTTTCATTGATTTTGAGGGCGTGTACGAACATTGTTTAATGGGGTAAAAGGGTTTGAAAGTTTTTAATGGTTGAAAAAGGAATAAGAATTTTTAAAGGTTGAAGGGTTTTAAAAGGCTAAATGATGCGCTTCCCTTTTAAGCGACCGCAGGGAGCGAACCTTTGGAAATTTTAATCTTTAAAAATTTACTTCCATTTCAACGGTGGTACCTACGCCGACTTCGCTGGTGACATTCAGTTTGTCGACGTTTTTCTGCATATTGGGTAGACCCATACCGGCGCCGAAGCCCATATCACGCACTTCGGGGCGTGCTGTGGAATAGCCTTCCTGCATAGCAAGGGCGATGTCGGGGATGCCGGGACCTTTGTCGGCAACAACCATCTTGATTTTATCAGAATCGATGTCGACCAGCACCTTGCCACCATAGGCATGTGCAATAGCGTTTACTTCGGCCTCGTAGAGTGCCACAACCACGCGCTTCACGATGCCTGGCTCCACGTTGAGCTGTTTCAGCGTTTTCTTGACTGAACTGGAGGCTTTTCCGGCATTGACGAAATCACCTTCTATTACTGTGTATTCTTGATGCATATTAATGAGTTTACGGTTTAAAGGGTTCTCGAACTTTTTTACTCTTCAACTTTAATAAAGTGGCTTGATTCCAGCATCGTATAGTAGACCGCAGGCTTTGAACATAGAATATGGGCAGCTGAGTATCACCATATCGTCGTCCTCGGCAAGCTCAATCATATCTTCTGTGACCTTTTTGTTGCGTACAACGACAATGATGTCGAGCGATGCCATATCGCATGTGCGGATGGTCTGGATGTTGCACAAACCAGTTACAAGCATAGGAGTGTCCTTGAGCGTGAGGACGTCGCTCATAAGGTCGGAGGCAAATGCGTGTTCGACCTCTTCGTCAAGACGGTTTTCACCGATGCAGACTGTTGCGTTGAGCAGTTTTACTATTTCTCGGAGTGTCATTTTGTTGCTGTTTTTTTAATTTTTTTGATGAAAAATAAAAATGCAAATTTACAAAATAATTTTAAAATGAAGTCGCTTTTTAAGAATTTACTTTTTTGTATTTTATGTAGATAGTTTATTTTTAATTTGTTATGTTGCTTGCAATTTTTTTTGTCTTTTATCGTTATAAGAATATGAAAACATTGAAAGATATGTTGTTGAAACAAGGCGATCTGGTGGCTTTGGCGGCAACGGCACGCAAGGTGACGCCCGATGAGGTTCAGCCTGCCATCCGGCTCTTTGAGTCGTGGGGACTTAGGGTCTCTATTCCTGATGGACTTTTTGATACCGACAACCAGTTTGCCGGCAACGATTTCCATCGAGCTGCAATACTACAAGAATTGATCGACAGCAATGAAGTCAAGGCGATTTTTTGTGTTCGTGGTGGTTATGGTACTGTGCGGATTGTGGACGATGTCGATTTCGGTTTGCTGAAAACGAAGCCCAAATGGATTGTTGGCTATAGCGACATAACTGTGCTGCACAGCCATATAGAATGCAACTGCGGTGTCCCGACGTTGCATGCAACTATGCCGCTCAATATTCCTCCCGATGCTTGCAGTAGGCATTATCTTGCTACGGAAACTCTGCATCAGGTTCTCTTTGACGGGCATTTGCATTATGATTTTGAGAATAACAATGTAGATGGCATTCGGAACAGGTGTGGGCGTTGTTGTGCCCCAATTGTTGGCGGCAATTTGTCTGTGCTGTATAGCCTTCTTGGCTCGTCGTCGGATATTAACACCGAAGATAAAATCTTACTGATTGAAGATCTTGATGAATACCTTTATCATATTGATCGTATGATGATGGCTTTAAAGCGCTCTGGCAAACTGAAAGGACTGCGTGGATTGTTGGTGGGTGCAATGAACGATATGCACGACAATGCTGTGCCTTTTGGCCGCACGGCCGAGCAGATAGTTCGTGACGCGGTGGCCGACTACGACTATCCAGTTGCGTTTCATTGTCCATTTGGACATATTGGCACCGATAACCGGGCTTTGCCGCTTGGAGTGACAGTGACTATTGAAGTTGGTGAAAATGATGTTGTTATCGATATGTAAATAACCTAAAAACGCCTAATTTAAAAAAAAGTTGTATCTTTGCATTTTTAAATGACGCTGACTTATGCTGCTTGTCCATATACCTCGAATGACCAATCGGCTGGGATATACGCTCAATGTTATGTTCCGTCATTTGCTCAGAATGGAGTTCGAAATTACCGTTGATTTGGATGTTTTTGAACATTTTGACGGTCCGAAACTCTGTTATGGTCACCAGAAATTGGGCGATGGTGTTTTTGTGCGCTCGTGCGACTTGCTGTTCCAGACTACCATAGAAGACCAGTCTCCGCGTTGTTTTAAATATGAAGATATTGTTGCCCTTTATCCGACCCATACTGCTATAAGTGATTTTCCGTTCGACATCTTTGCAGCCTCGTTCTTTTGTTTGGCGCGCTATGAGGAGTACTTGCCTCATTTTACTGACGTTCATGGCCGTTTCCCTGCCACCGAGAGTTTAGCCTACAAAGAGCATTTTCTGAATTTGGCTGTTGTAGATCGTTGGGCTTTGATGCTTGTCGAGAAATTGAAACAACACTATCCGGAATTAAATATTTCACCACGCTATTTTGACATCGAAGACACCATTGACATCGATGCTGCCTATTGCTATAAAAATAAAGGAATCGTCCGGACATTGACGGGTATAGGACGCGACCTGATCTCCAATGATAGCAAGGGCGAGATTCGCAAACGGCTTCGCGTGATTTTCAACAAGGAACAAGATCCGTTCGACAGTTTTGATTATATCATCGACGTCCACAAACGTTTGCCGGGAATCCGTCTGAAATTCTTCCCGCTAATGGCCGACTACAATGTCAACGACAAGCCGATTTCATATCAGAACGCAGAGTTCCGCCAGTTGCTTCAGCATTTGAGCGACTATGCCAAAATGGGTTTACACGCCTCTTATGCCTCCTTCGACGAACCTGAACTGGTTGGCGTTGAGAGTGATCGGCTGTCTTCGCTCCT
This sequence comes from Bacteroidales bacterium UBA1217, assembly GCA_002309335.1. Taxonomy (GTDB): domain Bacteria; phylum Bacteroidota; class Bacteroidia; order Bacteroidales; family P3; genus Colimorpha. Next base: position 12,077 of record DBXH01000007.1, read on the forward strand.
GCATCGCAAAACGGTACGCAACCGCTACCATTTCCTGCGGCTGGCATTGCCTAAGTCGTATGATATCTTAATCGAAAACGGCATTCTGCACGACTATACTATGGGATATGCCGACGAACCTGGATTCCGGGCAGGGACAGGCAGTCCGTATCCTTTTTTTGACTTGGAAAGCGACTGCGAGACTCCGTTAACCATTCACCCGTTCGCAGCAATGGATTCAACTTTCTATTATTATAAGAAAATGACTCCTGAAGCTGCGGAAACGGTATACAGACAGTTGGTCGATGAATTGAAGTTTGTTGGAGGAACTCTCTCCTTGCTTTGGCACAACCAGAGCCTGTGCGAGGATTTCGGATGGCAGGGATGGAGAGGTGTCTATGAACGTGTTTTGGCTTATGCCGATGCCGCAAAAAAAACAAGAACTTAAATCAATGGAAAATGAACTATAAGGCGAAATTGCACGATATTAAGGCTTTTGTATTTGATTTCGATGGAGTAATGACCGACGGAAGTGTATGGATGTATGCCGACCGCGAAACGGTTCGATGTGGCAATATCAAGGATGGCTATGCTATTCAGTATGCTGTGAAAAAAGGCTATATCATCGCGCTGATATCTGGGGCTACATCTCTGAGTATCAATAATCGAATGGAGTCGCTCGGTGTGACGCAGATTTATACCGGATGTGCCAACAAAATGGAGACTTACAGACGTTTCCTGGAGGAGAATAGTCTCAAGGAGAGCGAAGTCTTGTGTATGGGCGACGATATCCCGGACTTTGAGATTATGAGCCATTGCGGTGTCGCAGCTTGCCCTTCCGACGCTGCTGAGGAAATCAAGGAGATATCTGATTACATCTCGTTTTTCGGCGGCGGGCACGGGTGTGTCCGCGATGTTATTGAACAAACTCTACGCCTTCAAGACAAATGGTTCCATAAGGATGCTGTAAATTGGTAAATTTATGAAATTTAAACCCTTGCATAGTATACTTTTTGTTGCATTGGCGTTTTTGCTAATGCCGTCGATCTCGGGGCAGACAATCTCGTCGACCGATACGACAAAAGTGCATACTATGCGAGGTACATTCTATAGCGACAAATTCATTGGTCGCAAGACCAGCAGCGGAGAGGTGTTTACTCAAGATAAATTCACGGCTGCACACAAGTCGTTCAAGTTTGGAACTTTGCTGCTGGTCACAAATCCCAAAAACGGCAAGCAGGTTATTGTCCGCATCAACGACCGCTGCCCAAAGTCCAATATTCTTGACTTGACCCGCAGGGCTGCACAACAGATTGAAGTTAAGTCTCATACAGTGCAGGTGGAGGTCTTGCCTCCGCGGTTTTATGCAATATGGGAAATACAGGAAACCATACTTGACATTCTCGAAAAAGGTCTTTTCCGCGAGCTTATTGCATCTGGTAAATCTCAAGTGTCACAGAACAAAGGCGAATTATACAATCTCGAACTATTTCGCTGCAAAAGCCGCGACGAAGCTAAAAAACGGGTTGAGCGCTTGCCAATCTATTATCAGGACAAGGTCGAATATAAGCAACATATACAGTCGGGCAACGTAATAGCTGTTCTTGAAATGTCGGTGAATCGAGCCCGCGCCGAACTTGTAAAAAAAGAACTCGGAGCCCTTTTCCCGAATGTTAAAATTGTCGAGGCTAATTAAACCTCAAATGTTAAATTTTCATACGGTTTTAACTTAAATTGTTTAACAATTCCATACTTTTGGTTCTAGGTCAATTCTGGGTTGATTCTAGGTTGCCGAAATGTTAAAAAACACCCCCTGTTTTAACAAAATAATCTTACATTTTTTACTGTTTATGCCATCTGATCGGAGAAAAATAATAAATAAAACTTTTCTTTCTGATAATCAGGTGTATAAGTAAAAAGGTTGTAAATTTTTTTTAAAAAAGTACAATATATAGAGAATTCTTGTTATCTTTGCAAGTCAAAATACTCTTTGTATTGGCATAGCCAAACAAAGCTTATTTGGCTGTATATACTTAGAAATAAATGTGTTATAATATATTAACTAATTAAACAAGATGAAAATCGGAATCAAAAAAAACATATCAATTTTGCTTTTGATATTGGGATTTTCATTTGTTGGCTATTCCCAGCAGGAGACTCAGTTCTCTCAATATATGTTCAACCGTTTGGCTGTTAATCCAGGTTACGCAGGTAGCTCGGGTTCTATGTGCGGTTCGATAATGTATAGGGGGCAATGGTTAGGCCTGCGCTTGGATGCTCCAACACCTGGCGGCGACCCCGGTTCGTTGCCGGTAGACTATCTCTTTTCGTTTGACTCGCCTGTCAAAATCCTTCACGGCGGTTTAGGTTTTACCATTTATGCCGACAAAATCGGTTACAACTCCACAGTGAGCGGTTCTTTTGACTATGCCTTCAGAATCTATTGGGGCCCCGGCAACCTCTCGGCTGGTATCGAAGGTAACTTCTACAGCATCACCCGTAAAGGCGGTTTGTTCGGCTCAAGCGATCAGGATGGCAATCCAAACAATATTCCGACATCTACTTCCGACCCATTGCTCAACAATCAGGAAGTCAGCGATTTTTTGATTGACGCCTCTCTTGGTGTATACTATCAAGTGCCAGGTTCATACTACCTTGGTTTCTCAATAAAGAATTTCCTTGGCACTCACAGCGATGTGCTCAATTTCTCGACAAGCAGAGTTATCTATATCCTTGGTGGTTACGAATATGTAATTCCTGCCAACCCCTCGTTCCGACTAAAACCGTCGGTGCTCTTGCGGACAGCCGATTTCTCGGTCTTCCAGTTCGACGCCTCTTGTCTGCTGGAATACCAGAGCCTCTTCTGGGGCGGTGTCAGTTACCGATTCCAGGACGCTGTCTCTTTCCTGGCCGGTGTAAACTGGAACAAAATGAAAATCGGTGTGGCTTACGACCTTACAACCAGCAAACTGGGTGTCTATAAAACCGGATTCAGCTTTGGTTCTCTCGAAGCATACTTACGCTACTGCTTCAAGATTATCGTTCCTCCAAAGCTGCCTTCGGTATACCAGAATACCCGTTACCTGCTTTAATTTTTCTAAAATTGAAACTTTTTGAAGACTATTCCGTAAAAGAACAAAAACACAATATTAGGCTTTTATAAAAAATACTAAATAAGAAATTAAAAAATTACATATTAATATGAAAAAGTTGTTTTTCTTACTCTCGGGAGTAATTCTATTGTGGAGCTGCAGCTCGTCCGACAAAGGCGAACTGGTAGGTGTGCAGAATCGTCCTATCTTTGAGGACATCGACCTCAAAGGGATGGTTTTCATAAACCAAGGCAACTTCAGTATGGGTGCAGGTACCCAGAATGTAACCTATGGTACCCCCCCGCAGCCACGCACGATGCAGGTCGGTTCTTATTTTATGGATGAGACCGAAATCACAAACAACGAATACCGTCAGTTTGTCAATTGGGTTATCGATTCCATCGCCCGCCGTTTGCTCGGCGAGGCTGGCATCGACGGTTTCCTTATTGAAGAGGATGAATATGGCGAGCCCCTTGAGCCGGCCATCCTGAACAAGAAGGAAAAAATCAAATGGACCGAGCAGGAAACCCGCGAGGCTCTGGAAGATCTTTATCTGCCTGAGAAAGACCGCTTCTATCGTCGCCGCACCATCGATCCCGCCAAGTTGAACTATGAGTACTACTGGATCGATTATGCAGAGGCTTCAAAGAAGGAAAGTGCCACCGCCGTTAAGGACGAGTACAAAGGCACTATGTTCGCTCCACGCCCGAAGGGTTTGAACAACCGCTCTTCTCTCATAAAACGCGAAGTCGTCAATATCTATCCCGACACTCTCTGCTGGGTACACGACTACACATATAGTATGAACGAGGATTTCACACGCCAGTATTTCACCTCCCCGGCTTACGACAATTATCCAGTTGTCGGTATCAGCTGGGTGCAGGCAAAGGCTTTCTGCGTTTGGCGTTCCAACTATCTGAATCAATATCTTGAGTCGATCGACTATACTCAGATGAACGACTTCCGTCTGCCCACCGAGGCTGAATGGGAATTCGCTGCCCGTGGTGGCATCGCCGGCGAAAGCTATCCTTGGGGCGGTCCTTATGTCCGCAACCCGAATGGCTGCTTCCTCGCCAACTACGAGCCTCTCAAAGGCGCATACGATGACGATGGCGGCGTCAAGACTTTGATGGTCGGTCACTATGCTCCGAACGACTATGGCCTGTATGATATGTCGGGCAATGTTTCGGAATGGTGCCTCGACGCATACAACAACAGCACCTACGTTGTCGCCAATGCATTGTCTCCCTACTACAACTACAATGCCAAGGACAATGATGCTCCCGCTATGAAGCAGAAAGTAATCCGCGGCGGTTCGTGGAAAGACCAGAAATATTTCATTCAGGTCCAGACCCGTTCGTATGAATATCAGGATACAGCTAAATCGTATATCGGTTTCCGTTGCGTGCAGCCTTATCTTGGCCGTGTCAAGGGCGACAACCTGAAGTCGGCTTCAAATGTTGCAAAATAATCATAATTGCAATATTTATTAAATGAATAAATACATTAATAAAATAAGTAAACATAATTAAATTTCTAAGCTATGAGTAAAATAGACAACCTTGTTAGGAGTAAAGGTTACAAAAACTTTATGAGCAAACTGTATGGATGGGGCGCTTCGGCAGTTATTATCGGTGCTCTGTTCAAAATCAACCACTGGCCCGGCGCTGTTCCTATGCTGATTCTCGGTATGGGTACTGAGTCGCTCATCTTCTTCCTCTCGGCTTTTGAACCACTTCACATTGAATGGGACTGGAGTCTTGTCTATCCCGAACTGGCTGGTATGAAAGGTGACGATGTGGTCGAACCTGACAGCTTGAAGTCGGAAAGCGGTTCCGTTACTGAAGAACTTGATAAAATGCTCGCTGAAGCTAAGATTGGCCCCGAACTGGTCGAACGTCTCGGTCAAGGTATGGAGAATCTTGCTAATTCAGCCAACTCGCTCAACAATATGACTACTGCTGTTGCAGCTACCGACAAGTTTGTCTCTAATATGGATGTTGCAGCCGAGGCTGTCAACGACCTGTCTGAAGCTTACAAACGTACCACAGAATCTATCAATCACGACTTTGAATTGTCTTCGTCTTATTCGGAGAGCCTCAAAGATGCTACAGCTGCTGTCAGTAGCTTGTCATCTATTTACCAAGAAACAGCTCAGACCCTCCGTACAGGTGACACTTCTTATGTCGACGAACTCAAAAAGATGGCATCAAGCCTTTCTTCTATCAACGCTATGTACGAACTCCAGATGCAGAACTCCTCTATGCAACTTGAAGCAACCAAGGAGGTCCAGGAGCGTATGCAGAGTATGGTTGCCAACTTCGCAGAGTCTGCTGAAGGCGTGTTGAAGTACAAAGAACAGGTGGATGCACTCACGAGAAAAGTTGCCGAACTCAACAACGTTTACGGCAATATGCTCGCTGCTATGCAGACACGCATCTAAAATGCAGAGGGACCAAAAACCTATCTGTTAAATTTTGGTAGTTCAACAAATGGTAGAATTAATAAAAAGATAGAATATGGGTGCTACAAATTGCCCGGAGACCCCGAGGCAAAAGATGATTGCAATGATGTACCTCGTGTACACCGCCCTGCTGGCTCTTAACGTATCCGTCGAGATCTTGAACGGATTCGTTACCGTGGGCGATGCTATGAACGAGTCTAATAAAAATATTGAAATACAAATTGCTGAGGCTTACAGTCTCTTTGACCAGGCTTTGGCTGCCGACTCAGTAAAAGCAGTTAAGTATTACGATGCTGCTATGACTATCAAAGATTATACGGATTCTCTTAAGAATCTTATTGATGAGGGTCGTTTTGGCTTCCTCTGCTATATGCAGAAAACCGCTGAGGTTGTAAAGCATAACGCTGACAAGACTACTATTAAACGTAAAATTCCCCTGCAGGATGGCAGCGGCAATTTCCTTTTGGATAGTGCCAGAGTGGCTCTCGATTTAGGTGGTCTTTATATTGTCGACAAGAAGGACAATACCGATATGGGTACACACTTCTTCTATGACGAAGGCAAAGGAAAGGCTATCAATATCAAGAATGCCATTATTGCCTATAAGGAGAAGGTTATGAAGATTTTCCAGGATACCAATATCACCCATGACACAATCGATGTCAACTTCGGTATGGATGTTGAAAGTGAATTCTGGAGCTCTCACGCCGGCCGTATGGTCAGTTGGGAGGAATACAACTTTGACGGTGCCATCGCTATTGCCGATATCGTCTGCTTGTCACGTATGAAATCTGAGTTGATGAATGCCGAATATGACGCAATCAAGAAACTGTTCGGTATGATTGGCAAGGATGACTTCAAATTCGACCAGGTCGCTGCTATTTGCCGTCCGACATCAAGCTATGTTATCCAGGGAGGCAAGTATGAAATGAAGGTTAACGTTGGTGCTTACGACTCTAAACGTGAGTTCCGTGCCATCATCAACGGCGCTGAATACAAGAGCGGTCCTGACGGCTCTATCACCTATACCGCTGGTGCTGCCGCTCCTGGTGAACGCAAGGTCCACGGTGTGGTGTATATGGTGAAGGATGGCGAGGAAAAGGAATATCCGTTCGACGAGAGCTATTTCGTCGCTGCTCCTGTGGCTGTGACTGAACTTGTTAAGATGAACGTCGTCTATGCCGGTATCGACAACCCTGTTTCGATAGGTGTCCCGGGCGTGGCTTCTAAGGATGTTATTCCTTCAATCACTACTGGTAATGCCACTATCGTAAAGGATGCCGGTGAAGGTAATTATATCATCAAACCTACTAAGATTGGTAAGATGACTTTGAATGTCAGCGCTAAGATTGAGGGTCAGACCAAGAATATGGGCTCGAAAGAAATTCGTATCAAACGTATCCCGAAACCATCGCTGCGTATCGGTAGCTTCAAGAGCGGTGACCAAGTGTCTAAGGCTGAGATTACTGCCAACCCAGTACTCCGTGCTTCGATGGAGGACTTCGACTTCCAGATTCCTGCTTTGAAAATCAATACCTTTACATTTAACGTTCAGGGTTCTGGCGCGCTCGACCTCAATGGTACTGGCAACCGTCTGACACCTGAAATGATTAGCCGAATCAACAATGCCAAACGTGGTCAAAAAGTATACATTACCGATGTGACCGTGAAGACCCCCGACGGTGCTACACACTCATTGGATTGTACATTACGCTTGAAATAACATAAAAATTACATACAATGAAGAAATTATTGTTTAGCTTAGGACTTATCTTCTTTATGGCAGGCGCTTTCACAGCCAATGCCCAGAGTATCATTGATGCTGAAGAAGACCATAATTTCAACGACTTCTACAAGAGAGACCAAGTCAAAGGACGTGAGGCTATGCCGTACGCTTTCCTTCGCGAGTCTGATGTGGTTTGGGAGCACGCTGTGTGGAGAACTATCGATTTCCGTGAGAAATTCAACCAGTTCTTCTATTTCCCGATCGACCCGACTAAGAACACTCAAGGTCGCGTCAGCTTGACCACAGCTATTATGGACGCATTGAGAAATGGTGATATTGAGGTTTTCAAAGAAGATGACCTGACAACTCCTTTCACTTATGAGGAGATGATGAGCCAGCTCACCCGCAGTTACAACTTCCACATTGCAGAATATGACGAGTGGGGTGATGAAACTGAAGGTCGTGATACTATGATTACCGAGGAATTTAAGCCCGAAGAGGTTTATTCTGCCCGTATCAAGGAATATTGGTACATCGACAAACAGGATACTCGTCAGAAAGTCCGCATCACAGGTCTGACTCTTGTCTACAACTATTGCAAGGATCGTGATGGTGAGCGTGTTTGCGACAATGTGGAGATGTTCTGGGTTCCTATGAATGATATGCGTGTCCGCAATGCTCTTGTCAAAGTTCTTGCATACGACGAGCATAACTCGCACGCTGAGCGCTCTTACGATGATATCTTCATTGACCGTTATTTCGACAGTTTCTGCTATCGCGAGACCAATGTTATGAATCGTCCGATATCTGCTTATCTTACTGGCACCGATGCCATCCTTGAGTCGCAGGCTATAGAGGCCGAAATTTTCGACATTGAATCCGATATGTGGGAATACTAATCGTTAATTAGATAATTCAAACATTGAGAGTCAAGGGTCTATGCGACTCTTGGCTCTCGTTGTTTTTCCAATCTCTCTTTGATGAAATTCCGTACCTGTCTCATTCTTATGATGTCTATTGCATCAACTCTCGCAGCTCAGACTATAGAGAGCGAAGACAGGCATTTCTATACTCGTCACACGGCACAGGAGCGTGAAGCGTATGTGTTCCCGTTTTTGCGTGAAAGCGATGTGGTATGGGAACAATTTGTTTGGCGGACAATTGATTTTAGGGAAAAGTTTAACCATTTCTTCTATTATCCGGTTGAACGCAAAGGCGTTGAAGGTCGCAAAAACTTCGCTTATGTGATATGGGATGCTGTTGTTTCTGGCGATATTCCTATCTATGAGGACGATGAAATGAAAATTCCTCTCGATAATTCTATGTTCGTCGAACAGTTTACCAAAGCTGATACCATAATTCTCGAGATTGTGGATGACGACGAGAATTATGAATACAAGACAGTGCTTGTTCCAAAGGAGTTTAATTCTGAAGAGATGCTTCAGATTAGACTGAAAGAATCTTGGTATATAGATAAGCAGATTACAGAACAGAATGTTCGTGTGCTTGGTTTATGCCTTACAAAGGAATTGTTTAAGGAGCACGATGGCGACCTTGATTATATCGGCACAGCTGAAATGTTTTGGGTCCCTGTGCAGTCGCCTCAGGTACGCCGTTTAATGGCGCGAAATGAAGCCACGTGGCAACAGAATATTGCAGACCAGCCTTCGTGGGAGTATGTTTTCATTAACCGGATGTTCAATAGCTACATAACGCGCATATCTAATCGTTTCAATCGGAGCATACTGGATTATCTAACCGGAACTGAAGCAATATGGGAGTCGGAACGTATTGAGTCCGAACTACTTGATATTAGTCAGGATATGTGGGAATACTAATCTCCGCTTTTTAGAGATACAGCGTACTTACGCCATTTTTCGACCACTGATGACATATCTTCTGGCAATGGTGACTCGAAATGCATTTGTTGGTGTGTGGTAGGGTGCTCAAAACCGAGTATGAGTGCGTGCAACGCCTGACGGGGTAATAGTTGAAAGCAGTTGGTGATAAATTGTTTGTATTTTGAAAATGTAGTCCCTTTCAAGATCTGGTCACCTCCATACATCGCATCGTTGAACAGTGGATGTCCTATGTGTTTCAGATGCGCTCTGATTTGATGCGTACGACCAGTCTCAAGCACGCATTCAATAAGTGTCACATATCCAAATCGCTCAATTACTTTCCAATGTGTTACGGCGTGTTTGCCCACAGCGGGATTGTCATAAACAGCCATTACTCTGCGGTCTTTCTGCGAACGAGCCAGGTTGCCGTCTATCGTTCCTTCGTCGCTGTCAAAGTCTCCCCAAACTAGTGCATTGTATTTTCTTTCAATGGTATGTTCAAAGAACTGTTTGGCAAGGTGTATTTGCGCATCTTCATTTTTTGCTATTAGCAGTAGCCCGGAGGTGTCTTTATCAATGCGGTGCACAAGGAATGGTGTAATAGGATTGCCGTCTTTACCCTTTTTGCCGTCATAATAATATGCTAAAGCGTTGAGCAGTGTACCGGTAAAGTTACCATATCCCGGGTGTACTACCAGTCCTGCCTGCTTGTCAACAATAAGCACGTCGTCATCCTCATATACAATTGTAAAAGGTATATTTTCAGGCACTATTTCTGTCTCGCGTGGAGGAGTGGGGAGGAGGACGGTTATTGTGTCTAATGGCTTGATTTTATAGTTCGACTTGGTCGGTTTGCCGTTAACCAAAATACACGACGCTTTGGCTGCGGCCTGCACTTTTGTGCGCGACACACCTTCAATACGCATCTGTAGATATTTGTCAATACGCATTGTTTCCTGACCTTTGTCAACTACAAATCTATAGTTCTCAAAAAGTTCCTGCTCTTCGTTTTCCGCTGTGCTTTGAATATTATCGTCGTCGTTGTATTCTGTCATTGTCAATTGCATTTAATCAATTTTTTAAGGCCCTGTCTGCCTTTTGCAGGATTGGAAACCTTAAGCAGGTAAACACCTTTCGCCAATCCGCTGATATCTATCATTGTCTCGTATGCACCGTGCCAAACCATCCGGCCTTGCATATCATATATCATTATTTCAATTCCGTTTGCAAACTCGGAATCAATTTGTATATTCAAATAGTTGTTCGATGGATTGGGATATATATGGAAATCAAATTCCTGTTTTGCTGTCATTGTTTCAACCAGTGCTGACTCTCCAAATGCCGGTCGCATCATTATCGACCCTTTCAGTATGCTTTGCATCCAATCGTTTCCGGTTCGGTAGAAAGTATACTGGCGCGAATCAACGCTTCGGTCAAAACCAAGATTGATATAGTCGTTCGAAAGCTGCTCAAATCCAATAAAGACACTGCTGTCAACTATTACAGGCGATGTAAGTCGATATCTATGAAAACGGTTCATCCCGTCAAATTCGGGCATCATCTTTTCTTCTTCTTTGTATATCAATGTCGATGGCAGCCCGTTATCGCAATCCCATACGCATAGCCTGAATTGTACGTTTTCGTTTTCACCGTTTCGAGTCCTGTTGAAATACAAATCAACGGCTGTAAGAGTGTCTTGAGTGTTAAGGTCAAACCTATATGCAAGCCATTGTTTTCCACCGGTCGAGGTAAGCCCGTATCCATTTTCAGGCACACCGTCGTCGTATGCATAATAATCGCCAAACACCTGCGTGAAAGTCATTGTGTCATTGCTGCTGTGATAGTCACCACCAACGCCCTCCTTCACCGTATGTACTATCTTGTAGCTTCTTTGTGTGGAGGATTCAGGGAATTGGAAATTAACCGGAGGGTTGCTATGCACAGCCACCTCTTGATATTTGCCGTCGGGATAGAATGATACAATGTTTTCATATCCACCGTCATACGAGGCTGTCTGTTGTCCATTGGTGTCGTATACTTGATAAGAGTATGTCGATGCAAGTGTCTGATTGTATCTGTTCACTATCGTAACCTGCAGGTTGTTCTCCATATCACTTGTCCTGTATTGTCGTGCAGGCATTGCCTGATATCTTTTCAGCATCGAGGGCGCTTTTTCTACAAAAGCAATATCACGAAACATCGAGTCACCTGTAGTGCGGTTCCAGTTAATATACACATAATCAATATTCCAGTGGTCGCAGTTGCCGGCTATTCCACTTTTAGGGTTCGGGTCGAGACTTGCGTAGTTGCGGAAACGGAATCTGAAATACTTGTTCAGATAGCGTGTATCGTCTACCTTGATACTCACATATTTCCAAGGCCAGCGAGTCAATGTTCCGGTTGTGTCGGCATTGTGTCCGCTCATAGCCCACACCACATTCCATCGGTCTTCATTGTAATCGTAGAAATCAACAAAGAGTGAATCATTTGTCGACGGCGCCTCGCCTACCAGCTCCCATTGATATCCATACCAGCCGCCAGGGAGATAGTAAAAACTAAGTATTATTGAATCTGCCGGCGTCAGGCGACGTTGGTAATTCTTTGTCAATGAGTCCAGTCTGACAATCTGCGACGCCATTGTATCGGCCGAAAACAGGTTGGTCGAGGCCTGAGGATAGAGGTTGCCGTTGGCGTCCAGCGCATCAAGTGTCGCCATACCTATTGTCGGTGGCTGTGGGGCAAAGTCTTTGTTTACAAATGCTTGAGAATTAAGCCACCGCTTCGCATCGGGCAGACCTTCATAGTCGGCAAAGTCGTCGAAAAACGGTAACTCTAGTATTGCTGTGTCAGTACTCTTGGCCGCTGTCGGAATATTTGCCGACGACAGCGGTGTCAGCACCTCCTGGGCGTATCCAGACCAGCAGCAACACACAAATAAAGATAATATGTATAGTACTCTTGCTTTCAAAATTCAATATTAAAATTCATCCAAACCAGTCAAACCATAGGGATTGTTTGACGGGGCGCCTTCATCGCCCGATTCGTAAAGGGCGCGGATCGAGTCTTCCATTTGGCGTTGCCTCATCCGTTCCAGTTCTTCCATCGCCACAACTGATTTGTCGCAGTACCACAAGTCTATTCTTGTGCCGTATGCGGCGTCGTTGCGTCCGCTGTATTCGGGAAGCTGTTTGTAAACGATGGCGTGACTCATATCGGTAATCCCATCATAGTGCTCTGCACCAACGTTTAGCGAAGCCGAAAGAATAGTGCTTCGCGCCTTGGTGGGTGACATACCGACCAGATATGGAGTTATGCTCATACCGCTGCCGGAGCCGCGTCCAACCACCAAGTCCACCATTGCGCCTTTCTCCAGCCGTCGACCTTCGTTGACCGTGCGTCCCTTGTATTTCTGTTCCAAAACTACGTGGTGTGGGTCGTCGATAAAAATCAGTTTGCCTCCGTGCAGGCCCACATTTTCCAGTTGGGATATAGCGTGGCGTACCGACAGCGAGCGCAGGTCGGGCACAATGGCGTTGTCAGGCACGTACGATGTTACTGTCAGATAAATCTTGCGGCCGGTCTTAATCAAAGAACCCGAGTCGGGGTCCTGACGCAGTATGTATCCGCCCTTGTGGTTCGGCTGATAAATAGAGTCGATAATCACATATTGCAACTCCAAACCGTCGTCGGTGGATAACTCATTCACATACTGTCCTACTACGTAAGGTGTCTTATATTCTTGACCTACACGGCCATAGTGTTTCAATACTATGAAGACAAGCACCAAGATTAACAGCGAGACGCCTATCGCCAACAATGCGTGCAGCGCCCAAGGGTGATTCTGAAAAAAGCCTTTCTTGCTCATAATCTGTTGATATGTTGATGTAACCAATTATACGTAACGCAAATCCCCCTTATTTATTGTCCACCACTTCGCCTATCAATGTCGCCGAGGTGCATCGCGTCACGCGAACCGTTGTGTATTGTCCTGGTTGCAGCTCTCCGCGGTCGAAGACAATCACCTTGTTCTGGCTGTTTCGACCGAAAAGTTGCTGCTCAGAACGGTGTGAAACTCCCTCAATCAGAACTTCATAGGTTCGGTCTATCTCTTTCTGGTTGTTCTCAAGCGCAATCTGCCCTTGCAAGGCGATGATCTCTTCCAGCCTTCTCGTCTTAACGACATCGGGTACATCGTCGCTCAGGTGCTTGGCGGCATAGGTATTCGGACGCATCGAGAACTTGAACATATAGGCGTAATCATACCTCACTTTGCGGAACATCTCAAGCGTATCCTGATGGTCCTCTTCTGTTTCGGTGCAGAAGCCAGCTATCACGTCAGTCGTTATGCTGCACTCGGGCAGATATTTGCGTATCGCTTCGATGCGGTTCAGATACCACTCAGGAGTGTAGTGGCGGTTCATAAGCTTCAGCATACGCTCGCTGCCAGACTGAACAGGCAGGTGGATGCATTTGCAGATGTTGTCGTATTGAGCCATCACCTGTAACAAATCGTCACTCAAGTCCTTCGGATGCGATGTGGCGAAACGCACGCGCAGCAACGGGCTCACCTCAGCCACCCGGGCCATCAGCAGGGGAAATTCCACCTCACCGCCGTCGCATTGCCAGCGGTAGCTGTTCACGTTCTGGCCGAGCAAAGTAACCTCGCGGTAGCCTTTCTCAAAGAGTTCACGTGCTTCGTTTACAATGGTTTGCGGATCGCGGCTTCGTTCACGCCCGCGTGTGTAAGGAACCACACAATAGGCACAGTAGTTCTGGCATCCGCGCATAATGCTGATATAGGCGGTTATGCCGTTCGAGTCATATCTAACGGGCTCGATGTCGGCGTATGTCTCGGTGGTGCTCAGCAGGGTTTCGGCCAGCTTCTCGTCGCCGTTTATATTCTGCAGCATTTCAGGCAGTTTGCGGTAGGCGTCAGGACCAACGATAAACGACACATTATCTTCCTCTTCCATAAGTTGTTTCTGCAGGCGCTCGGCCATACAGCCGAGGATGCCAATCTTCACCCATTGGCGTTGGCGCTGCAGCGCCTTGAGTTCGTGAAGGCGTTTGCGTATGCGTTGCTCAGCGTTATCGCGAATGGCGCAGGTGTTGATGAGTATATAGTCGGCATCAGAAATATCCTTCGTTACCTCATAGTCGGCTTTTGTCAGGATGGATGCAACGATTTCGCTGTCCGCAAAGTTCATCTGACAGCCGTATGTTTCTATATATAACTTGTTTTTCAATGCTTTGACGTTTCAAATAGTTCTATTATAAAAATGCAAAAATACAAAAAAAGCTTTAGACGGCAAAATCAACAAAAATTAGCTACGCAGTCAAACCTGCGGTGCCTCTGTTCTTTTCAGAAATTCAAACTTTTGAAATTTTAATTATCTTCCAAAATGGCAGATTTGTTTTTCGGGTAATTTGAAACTACAGGGATAAAAAAAACTCTCCCGACGGAGAGTTTTTTTGTTGTCCTACCAGGATTCGAACCTAGACAAGCAGAACCAAAATCTGATGTGCTACCATTACACCATAGGACAATCCTTGATTTTGAGGGTGCAAAAGTACTACTTTTTTTCGGTGTGGACAAATTTTTTTTGACTACACAATGTTTGTTTATGCCCAACCTGCTGAATTCGGCAGTGTTACGCTGCTTTAATTTCCTTTGAACGGCAGTTTGATTGCTGGCAGTTCGATGGAGCGGAACGACGAGAAAAGTCCAGATTTGGTGTCGTCTTGTTTGCCGAAAATTTCTACAATAAGATCTTTGTATTTGTCTTGTAGCAGATTTCGACGCAGCTTGAGAGTGGGTGATAGGAGTCCGTTGACTGTTGTCCATTCTTCGCTGACGAGGCGGAATTTCTTTATCTGCTCGTGAGGTGCGAACTCTTTGTTGTAGAGGTCTATAACCTCCTGCATCTTCTTGTTGACTTCTGGCAGCGAAATAAGCTGCATATTGTCGCGGTAGTGCAGGTGATGTTTCAAAGCCCAGTAGTGCAGCGTGTTGAAGTTGGGCGAAATGATAGCGGCGGCAATTTTCTGATGCTCGCCAACCACCATCACCTGGTCTATGTATTCCGATTCACGCAGTTTGTTTTCAATCACTTGCGGAGCTACGTATTTGCCTGCCGAAAGTTTGAAGATGTCTTTCTTGCGGTCGGTTATTTTGAGGTAGCGGTTGGCGATGAGTTTTCCGATATCGCCGGTGTGGAACCAGCCGTCTTCGTCGATGACTTCTTTTGTGTATTCGGGGTCTTTGTAATATCCCATCATCACGTGCGGACCACGAGTGAGAATCTCGCCGTCTTCTGCGAATTTCATTTCCGTGCCGCTCAGTATTGGTCCTACGGTGCCGAAACGCACAAGATTGTCCACCGGATTGTTGACGGCTATTACAGGCGATGTCTCGCTGAGACCATATCCTTCATAGATGTTCATTCCAGCGGCGCTGAACAGGCGCACCAGTCTTTCGGGTATGCTGCTGCCTCCGCTGATGATAATCATACGGTGGCCGCCAAATTTCTCGCGCCAGCGGCGATAGACCATCTTGTCGTAAAACCATTGCATTATCTGGAACCAGATAGAGACTTTTTTAATGATGCCGTTGTCGAAACGCATACCGTGCTTGAAAGCGCGGAAATAGATGGCTTTCTTGATGGCGGGGAAGTCCTTTCCGGCAGCGTAGAGTTTGTCGTAAAACATTTCAAGCACTCGTGGTACGGCACAGAAACCGTCGCACTGTATCTCATGCATATTCTGCTGCAGGGTGCCCATACTCTCGGCGTAGTAGATGCTGCAACCCAGATACTGGAAATGGTAGTTCATTGAACGCTCGAAAACGTGGTTGAGCGGCAGAAATGAGAGAACACGGCATTTGTCGGTCATAGGGTTGACTTTTGTGTGTGCCAGGAAGTTGCTGCAGATGTTGCGGTGTGAAAGCATCACTCCCTTAGGGTCGCCGGTGGTGCCGCTGGTGTAGACGAGTGTCAGCCAATCGTCGGGTTTGGCTTGTTCTTTGCGTTTCTCAAGTTCGGCGAGGAATTTGTCACGGCTGGCGATACCCATCTTAAGTATTTCCAGCGTTCGGTGATAGCCTTCGATGGCGGCAAGGGTATAGATCTCAGGCGGATTGTCGAGCTGTTTTACAGCCGGCATAATGCGGCGCAGAAGCAGGTTGCTGCTCACCAGCAGCAATTTGGCACCGCTGTGTTTGAAGATATGTACATAGTTATCAGTCGATAGAGTGGGGTAGACGGGCACGTGGATGGCACCGGTCAGAGCCAGAGCCATATCGATAAAGTTCCACTCAGGACAGTTGTTGGAGATCGTAATGACGCGGTCGCCACGTTGTATGCCGAGTTCCATCAGACCGTATGCCATAAAGTGGGCGTATTTGTAATAGTCGTGCGAACTGTAGCGAACCCATTCACCATTGACCTTTCCGGAAAGGAGGTCGTCCTTTGGATGGTTGACTACAAGGTGGTCCAACAAGTCGAATAATCTTGTTATTTCTATTTCCATATATGTGCTTACTTTGTTTCTAACTAGTTGGTAATTATCTGTTCTGACATAATATGCGTTCAGACGGAGTATATTTACCAATATGCAAAGATACTAAAAATTCTTAAATATTCTTTTTTCAATTAATAAAACTTTTTACTCATTGCTGTAACAGCGTTACACATTGATGACCGTTACATCTGTGTTCCGATGAGGATGTCAAGTTTTTCAATGGCGGAGTGTATACTTTCTACGTTGTCGCAGACGAGCGACAAGCGGTCGGTGGTTTCGCGCAGGTGGACGCTTCTGGGGTGATCCTGTGCGTATTTTATCATCTGCATAAAGTTGGGTGACTGATAGAATGGATTGTTTTGGTTGGCGACGAAATAGCAAACCATTTTGCCTTGTTTGAGAACGAGTTTCTCGATGCCGAACTCTTTTGCCATCCGTCTGAGGGTGATGGTTTTGATAAGTTCTTGGGTGGATTTCGGTATGGGTCCGAAACGGTCAATCATACGCTCGCGGTAGCTGTCGAGTTGGCTTTCGATATCTAAGCCGTTAGCACCGGTATCGCGTTTTACTCCAATGTCGTTAAGTTCCTTGTATAGCAGCAGTCTTTCGCTGATATTGGTCACATAGTCGTCGGGAATTAGCACTTCAAGGTCGGTCTCGATAATACATTCTTTTACGAATTCCTTGCTTTCTACGGCTTCTTGGCGGAACAATTCGGCGAAGTCGCTTTCTTTCAGCTCCTCTATGGCTTCGTTGAGGATTTTGTGATACATATCGTAGCCTATTTCGCTAATGAAACCGCTCTGTTCGGCACCAAGGATGTTGCCGGCACCGCGTATGTCGAGGTCACGCATAGCAATGTTGAACCCGCTGCCGACAGAGGCAAACTCTTCGATGGCTCGCAGGCGTTTCTGTGCCTCGTCGGTGAGTATGCTGAACGAGGGGACAAGCATATAGCAGAATGCCTTTCGGTTGCTTCGTCCCACGCGGCCTCGCATCTGGTGCAAATCGCTAAGTCCGAATTGCTGTGCATTATTGATTATCATCGTGTTGGCGTTGGGAATGTCCAGACCGTTTTCAACGATGGCTGTCGAAACAAGCACATCGACATCGCCTTCGATGAAGCGCATCATAGTCTCTTCGACCTCCTTGCCTTCCATCTGACCGTGGGCGATGGCTACGCGGGCATCGGGCACAAGGCGACTTACCAATCCGGCCATTTCGGGCAGGTTCTCGACGCGGTTGCTGATGAAAAACACCTGTCCGTCGCGCGAGAGTTCAAAACTTATAGCGTCGCGTATCACCTCTTCGCTGAACGGCGACAACTCCGTCTGGATAGGTTGCCGGTTTGGCGGTGGTGTTTGTATTACACTCAAGTCGCGCGCACCCATCAGCGAGAACTGCAGCGTGCGCGGTATGGGTGTTGCCGTTAGGGTAAGAACGTCCACGTTGGCACGCATCTGTTTCAGTTTCTCTTTCACGCTGACGCCGAATTTCTGCTCTTCGTCGATAATGAGCAATCCCAGGTCCTTGAATTTCAGTTTGCTGTTTGTTATGGCGTGGGTGCCGATAAGTATGTCTATTTTGCCGGCTTCAAGATCGTGCGCAATCCGGTTTTTGTCTTTGGTGGAGCGGAAACGGTTAAGATAATCGATATTTACTGGCATACCTTTCAGTCGCTCGGTGAAGGTGTTATAATGTTGGAATGCCAGAATGGTTGACGGCACCAGCACAGCCACCTGTTTCGAGTCGCACACAGCTTTGAAAGCAGCTCGGATGGCGACTTCGGTTTTGCCGAAACCCACATCGCCGCACACCAGACGGTCCATCGGTGATGTCGATTCCATATCACCCTTCACATCCAATGTGGCTTTCAGCTGATCGGGTGTATCCTCATACATAAACGAGGCTTCCAGCTCGTTCTGCAAGTAACTGTCGGCGCTGAAAGCGAAGCCTCTAGTGGCTTTGCGCTTGGCGTAGAGCTGGATGAGGTCTTTGGCAATGTCTTTAACCTGCTTTTTCGTTTTCTGTTTCAGTACCTGCCAGGTGTTGCTGCCCAGCCTGTTAAGGGTTGGTGTTGCACCTTCCTTGCCTACATAGCGGCTTATCTTGTGCAGACCGTGTATGCTTATGTATAATGTGTCGTTATTCTTGTAAACCAGACGGATAACCTCCTGTTGCTTGCCGTTGTTTTCAATCTTCTCAAGCCCCGAAAAGCGACCAACACCATAGTCGATATGCGTCACATAATCGCCAGGCTTCAGTTCGAACAACTCTTTCAACGTCAAAGCCTCGCGATTCTGGCTCATATCGCGGACGGTGTACTTATGGTAGCGTTCAAAGATTTCGTGGTCGGTGTAGCAGAGCAGTTTCTCGTCGTGGTCGATAAAGCCCTTGCGCAGCGAATAGTCGAGATATGTGATATGGGCGGCCATATCTTCCATTTGGCTTTCCACGAATATTTTGTCAAGACGCTTGTGCTGTTGTTCGCTGCTCACGCTGATGCAGAGCTTGTAGCCGCGATCGTTGTAGTTGGACAGCGACTGTTTGAGCATTTCGAACTGCTTGTTGAATATCGGCTGTAGCTCGCTGTGTCCTTCGATTTCGATGGCTTTGTTGAAGAATTTTGAATAGCCTGATTCAATTACTTTGCATTCAAGCAGAGCCTTAAGGAAGTCGTTGGCTGACGAGTACATCTCGTCGGGTTTGGCATTTTGCATCCTCACAAGTCCCTGTTCTTTGTCGGCGGCTATTTTCCCGTATTCCTCGCGAGCTGCAGCAAAGCGTTTCTCTATTGTTTCGCTCACATACATCAGACCTTGTGTCCAAATGATATCCTCGCTGCTAAAGTACTGCAACAGATTGACTTTTTCTTCCACAACTACCATTGGCTCTCCGCTCCCCGCTTTCCGTTCAAGATTCGGGATGATGTTTATCTGGTCATAATGTCTTACAGATAGTTGTGTTACAGGGTCGAAACTACGCAGGGAGTCAATCTCGTCGTCGAAGAACTCGATCCTGAACGGCTGTTCGTTGGCAAACGAGAAGACATCGATTATGCCGCCTCGCACAGCGTATTCGCCAGGCTGCACAACAAAATCAACTCTCTCAAACCCATAATCCTGAAGCACATCCATCACGAAGTCCATATCCAGTTTGCCGCCTTTGACTATTTGCAGCGTGTTCTTTGTCAGTGTTTTGGCGGAAATGACTTTCTCCGCCATTGCTTCGGGATAGGAGACGATGACGAGCCGTTTGCCGGCATTGAGCTGTTTGACGACTTCCGAGCGCATCAGCACGTTTGCGTTGTCAGTCTCTTCGGTCTGGTAAGGACGGCGGTAGGTGGTGGGGAACAATAGAACCCGTTTGTTGTCAATCTCTTGACCCTCATCACCCATAAGGGTTTCGAGGTCGTTCTGAAGGTAAAAAGCATCCTCTTTGTTTCCAACAATGAAAATGAAATTGCTCTGTGGCAGGCATTCTGCAACAGTGGCGCCCAACACGGCAGGCAGGCTTCCCGTCAAGCCGCTTATGTGAATTCTCGCCTGGCTTTGTTTCAGTTTTTCACACAGTTCTACCGCCAGTTTTGAGTTTTTATATTCTTCTGTCAGTAACATTTATCTCTCTATCCTTTTTTGTTTCAATCGGATAACGTGCAATTGCAGCATTATCATTGAAAATTCAAATATACGAAAAAATTAAATTATGCGTTATAATGGCAAAAAATAAGAAGAATGAATCAGAAACAGGAAAATCAAAAGGCTCCGCAACTCAGCATACTTTGGGCCGACGACGAGATAGATCTCTTAAAACCGCATATATTATTTCTTGAAGAAAAAGGATACCGGGTGATACCTGTAACATCGGGTTCGGAGGCTTTGGACGAACTTGCCGACTCGGATATCGACATCGTTTTCCTCGATGAGAATATGCCAGGATTGAGCGGACTTGACACCCTATCGGAAATCAAACGCCAATATCCGCGTGTGCCGGTGATAATGATCACCAAGAGCGAAGAGGAACATATTATGGATGAGGCCCTTGGCGGAAAGATATCGGACTATCTTATCAAGCCGGTCAATCCCAACCAGATACTTCTTACGGTGAAAAAGCACACCGAGGCTCGTCGACTTGTGAGCGAGAAGTCCACTTTCAGCTATCAGCAGCAATTTCGTGACATCAGTATGCAACTGTCTGACAGATTGGATGCCGACGAGTGGATTGAGTTATACAAGAAATTGGTCTATTGGGATCTGGAACTCGCAACGACAGAGGATGATAACATCCACGATATCTTCAAGTCGCAGAAGGAAGAGGCTAACCAGCTGTTCTGCCGTTTTTACGAGAAAAACTATATCGATTGGGTCAACGATGTGAAAGAGAAACCATTAATCTCGCCTACTGTGGTGCGTGAGCGTCTTTTCCCTTTGTTGGAGGAGGACCGCCCAACGTTTATGATTGTAATCGACAACTTCCGCTACGACCAATGGAAATATATCCAGCCGCTTATAGAACAGTATCTACGCACCGACCGCGACGAGATATACTATAGCATTATCCCCACAACGACCCAGTTTGCCCGCAACTCGATGTTTTCGGGACTTATGCCTGCCGAGATTGAACGCAAATATCCGCAGTATTGGGTCAATGAGGACGAGGAAGGTTTTAAGAATCAGTTTGAATCGGAACTGATGGGCGAGAATCTGCGCCGGCATGGGTTCAATATCAAGCACACCTATAACAAGGTTCTCAACGCGCAACACGGCAAACGTCTGGTCGACAGCCTTCCGAACCTGATGAACAACAAACTGAACATCATCATTTACAACTTTATTGATATGCTCTCGCACGCCCGCACCGACAGCAATATTGTCCGTGAACTGGCCGAAGATGAACGCGCCTACCGCTCTGTGACTCTTTCGTGGATGGAGTATTCGCCGTTGCTCGAGGTTATCAAGTTCCTGAGTGGTAAGGATGTCAATGTGGTCATTACCACCGACCACGGTTCGGTGCGTATCGACAACCCTGTGCGCATCAAGGGCGACCGCGACATATCGGTTAACCTGCGCTACAAACAGGGACGTCTCATCGACTACAATCCCAAACAGGTGTTCGAAGTCAAGGAGCCACGCAAGATATTCCTTCCAAAACGTTATATCACATCACCTTACATCTTTGCCCACAACAACGACTTCTTTGCCTACCCAAACAACTACAACCAGTATGTTCAGTACTATATGAACACTTTCCAGCACGGCGGCATCTCAATGGAGGAGATACTGATACCGTTCATCACCCTGCGGAACAAATAAACTCGATTTATAGGTTGTTGTAAGCCTGCAACGTGCTTTGACAATTGGTCGCTCAGACCCGCCGCAACGGGTAAAACCTACTTTTAATCGACCTTTTTGTCGTCTCGCCATGTCCCGTCTTCGTAACTCCCGTCGGGCTTGATTAATTTTCCTATGCCATTCCGTTTGCCGTTATCCCATTTGCCAAACCATACAGTTCCATTTTCCCATATATACAAACCCCATCCGCATCTCTTTCCTTTCTTGGTTTCTCCGACATATTTGTCGCCACTGTCATAGTTTATTGTCTTGAATGCCCACTCATAAAAGTTATTGCTACAGGGGTATGCCCCTGCAGGGTAACCATCTTTTTTTATACTACCGTCATATATTAACTTGCCGTTCTTGTCGTACATTCGGGCATAATCGCATACAGGATCAAATTCGTGAAAATCACGTTTCATTTTGCTAACAATGAAAAATGCATTTGGAAAACGGCGATAAAGCTCTTTTTCATTTAAAAAGATAGTGGCAATTTCTCCACTACCCGTTAACCTTTTTCTGTTGGTATAGTGAATGTAGTTTAACTCAATCTTGTTGTTGTAATAATATGTTAAATAAAATCCATCATCGCTTCCTCCTGAACCGTACCAGAAATAATCATTGCTTTTTTGCTGTGCTTTAGGCTCTAATTTCATCAACAGATCAGTCCAGGGTCTTCCGACGCGTGCTTTGCGTAATTCTTCGGCTTTTTTATGGTCTTCTTCTTCCTTGATAGTATTCCCTGACAGCTTTTCTGCCATCTCAGACGCTACGGCCACCACGTTTTGTGAATTGCCAAGCTGCTTGTCTTCAGCGTTGTAGCTATTGACAATCTCGGCGGTTGAGACGTTGATCAGGCGGGCCGAGATGAAATAGGAGCCGCCCCAAGCGGTGGTCTTGGCAGCACAGACATACTGTACGCCGAACTGCTTAGCCAAGCGGATAAGGTCTTCGTCATCTACTGCACCCGACTGTTGGTAGCCCTGCTCCTTCGACAACTGCGCGAGAAAACTGTTGGTGCGCTCGATGGCCAAGTATTTGCCGCTGCGGGCAAAGCCGGCCACAAGCTGGTCGCCGAGAATGATGTCCACGTCGCGGTTGCCGGTCCGAGACACATAGACGGCCACCTTCTTGGCACTGGCCGACTTGTTGTAATCCAACGTCTTCAGAAGGCTCTCCGACAAACCGTTCATCGCACCGACCAGTGCTTTGGGGTTGGTTATGGAGCCGTTAGAGCTTCCTGTGGCCACCACTTCGGCACTCTCGGCATCGATGATGCGGGCAGTGATGTATTTCTCGTTCCGCCACACGTCAAGCACCGATGCCACGCAGACATACTGCACGCCGAACTGACGTCCCAACTCGGCAATCTCATTGTCGTCAACAGCGCCTTCGCGCTCGTACGAGTGCTCTTTCGACAGGGCTTTCAGGAAGCTGGCCGAACGCTCGATGGCTGTGTACTGGCCGTTTTTGGCCAGGCCGTCCACCAAGCGGTTGCCTACAATCTCGTTTACTGGGTCGTTGCCCGTCATATACACAGCCACCTTTTTCTGCGCAAAGGCAGACAAGGAGAGCGCCATCAGAAAGAGGGTAAAGATTTTCTTCATATTGGAATACTTGTTTTTATATGCTTGGTAGAAAGGTTATTTGCTCAAATTCAATCTGCAAAAGTACAACTTTTCTGCGAATTGGCAAAATCTTTCTGCAAAAAAAAAACGACAAGCCCGTGTGTAGGCTCAGTACCGACTCAGGTTGTTGCTTTTGGATATTGGAAGGAAAGGGGGCTTAATTCTGCTTGTCGTATTGCTGCACACGGGCTTTGACATCGTCGGGTATGACGGCGCTGGCGCCTGTAGCGCGGTCGAAGCCTGACATTACGGTAGTGCAGGTGGCATAGGGTTGCTCGGTTACAGTATTGACAATCTGCTGTTTGACACGCAGGCTTTTGTGACCCCAGTTTGATACGAAAGAGGTTACGGCGATGCTGTCGCTCCAGCGTATCTGGCTATGGAAATCGACCTCTAAATGTACAACCATTACACAGAAGTTGCCTTCGTCGGGCCTTACGGGTATGCCGGCATCGGCAAAATAGTGGGCCTTGCCAAGGTCGAAGAACTCCATAATGACAGCATTGTTGATGTGTCCCATCATATCGATGTCGTTGAATCTGATTTGTAATGGAAGGGTGTGCATAATAAGGGTTGGAAAGGTTAAAAAGGTTTAAAGGGTTAAAAAGGTTTGAAGGGTTTAAAGGGTTGGGGAGGGTAAAGAGGTGGAATGTTATTTTTTCTTTAGAGAGAAGAAGAATTCGAGGCCGCCTGCGTCGCGGTTGCGGACGTAGATGTCGCCTCCGTGAAAGAGTACGGCGTGCTTGACGATTGAGAGTCCAAGTCCGGTGCCGCCCGTCTTGCGGCTGCGCCCTTCGTCGATACGAAGGAATCGGTCGAAAAGGCGAGTCAGATAACTCGGGTCTACACCGGCACCGGTGTCATAGTAACGCAAAAAGTAGCGTTCGCTGTCCTGCTTGTAACACTCGATGCCGATTTCAATATTGTCGCCGGCATAAAGGATAGTGTTTTCAATCAAGTTGCGGAATATTGAATAGACAAGGCTGTGGTTGCCGAGAATGGCGGTGGGAGTTTGTAAGTCATTATTGACTTTGATGTTGTGGCTGCGGCATTGCTCTTCAAGTTCGGTGATGGCCTCATTTGCTATATTGCTGACCGATATTTCCTCTTTTGGGAAGAGGTCGGACGACTCTTCGAGCTTGTTGATAAGCGCCACATCGTTGATGAGGTCGGAGAGGCGGAGCGTCTGCGAGTAGCATCGCTCAAGGAAAAACTGTTTCTTTGTTTCCTCTACAGTCTTGCCGCTGAGGAGTATTTCAAGATAGCCGCGAATGCTGCTGACGGGAGTCTTAAGCTCGTGCGCTATGTTGTTGGTCATCTCCTGCTTGAGCTGTCGGTTGTGCTCCTGCTCTTGGATTATCTGTTGTTTCGACTGCTCGAGCGAGTTGGCGAGTTCCTTAAGCTGACGTATTAGTTTGCGCTGCCTCAGGTGATTCCATACGAGATAGAATATTAGCAGCAGCACCAATGTGGCTATGATATATGCTCCTAGGGGAATGCTCATAATGCTATTTGTTTTCTGTTGATGGAACAAAAGTGTAGCCGAATCCAGAGTGGTTGACAATATTGTCGGCATAAGGTCCCAGTTTCTTCCGCAGTCGCGCTATGTGGACGTCGACCGAGCGGTCGCTGATGTAGATGTTGTCATCCCATACAGCGTTGATGACCTCTTGTCGGGTAAAGTGATTGCCAGTGTTTTGAAGCAGCAATGCGAGGATGTCGTATTCCTTTTTGGTCAGCTGTGCCGGGATGCCGTCAATGGTAACGGTTTTGTGCTGGGTGTCGACGGCCAATCCGCCGCAGTTGTAGGTCGCCTGTTGCCCGGTTTTGTTGACGCTGGAGCGTTTCAGGACAGCTTTGACGCGAGCCAAGACTGTGGGGAAAGAGAAAGGCTTGGTGATATAGTCGTCGGCGCCGACACTAAACCCTTTAAGCATATCCTCTTCAGCGTTGCGTGCGGTGAGGAATATTATCGGTGTGTTGTCGCCGCGACTACGCATAAGGCGTGCCATCTCGATGCCCGACATACGTTCCATCATTACGTCGAGAAGGATAAGTTCGAATTGCTCTCCGCCATCGATAAGGCCAAGTGCATCCTCGGCGCTGTAGGCGCACTTGGAGGAAAACCCTTCGCTTTCAAGATTGAAGCTTAGGATTTCGCATAAATCTGGCTCATCATCGACGATTAGCAGGCGCATATTTTGATTAGAAATTAGGTGTTAGTGATTTGAGGCTTAGGTCTTTGTGGTGAGATACGCATAAATTATGCGTAAACCCAGAATTACCCTAGAAGAGACCCAGAACTAACCCAAAGGAATAAGGGTGTCGCTCCTGAATAAATTATTGGTTGAGCAGATTCTTGACGATTTCGGAGACAACGCGGTTGTCGGCTTTGCCTGCAAAACGTTTGGATGCCTGTCCCATCACTTTGCCCATATCCTTAGGTGAGGAGGCGCCAACTTCGGCGATTATTTCCTTTACGGCTTGTTCGATTTCCTCTTTGCTCATCTGTTTGGGCAGATAACGCTCGATGATGCTTGCCTGGAAGAGCTCTTCGTCGGCCAGGTCCTGACGGCTCTGCTGCACATAGATGTCGGCGGCCTCTTTGCGCTGTTTCACAAGTTTCTGCAGCATAGCGATTTCGGCAGTTTCGGACACTTCGCCGTTCACAGCGTCTTTGCCGGTCTTGAGTAGGAGTATTGCCGACTTGATGGCGCGGAGCGATTCGAGGACATCTTTCTGCTTGTTGAGCATAGCCTGCTTGATGTCGTTGTTTATTTGAAGTTCGAGACTCATAGTGTTTTGGTTTTAAAGGGTTTAATAACAAAAAAGGGAAGTGTTTACTTCCCTCGTTTGTGGCATCGACTGGAATTGAACCAGTGACACAAGGATTTTCAGTCCTCTGCTCTACCAACTGAGCTACGACGCCATCGTCTCATTTCTGAAATCGGGTGCAAAAGTACAACTATTTTCAAAATTGGCAAAATTATTTTTATTAATCGCCTTATTGTTTTTTTTGTTTTTGTTGATTTACAGCTGTTTGACTTTTAAAAAAACTTTTCGTCAGTCAGAAATATCAGTCGTGTTGCCGGTTGTTTCGGCGGTGTTTTCTGCAGAAATCGACTCTGTTTTATCTTCGTTTTTATTGGGACAAAGCCACAACTGGTCGATGATGAGCAGGGCGACTCCGGTGCATACGGCAGAATCGGCAATGTTGAAGATTGCGCCAAAGAATTCGGCACTTTTGCCGGCGAGGAAAGGCATCCAGGAAGGCCAAGTCCAATGGCAGATCGGGAAATAGAACATATCGACAACGCGTCCGAAAAGCAGCGGAGCATAACCTCCGTCGGAGGGGAAGAGGGTTGCGATATGGTCGAATGAACTTTGGTCGAAGATTATGCCATAGAAGCAGCTGTCCACGAGGTTGCCGACGGCGCCTACGAGAATGAGCACGATGCTGATCAAGAGTGAGTAGCGAGTATCTTTCTTTATTTGTTTTACAAGGATGATGATGATGACGACCGATGCGATAAGCCTGAAAAGTGTGAGGCAGAGTTTGCCGGCTTTCTCTCCGAGCGACAATCCGAATGCGATGCCCTCGTTCTCAACGAAATGCAGCCGGCACCAGTCGCCGATAAGATTCACCTCGTCGCCAATGGCAAAGTGGGTTTTTATCCAGATTTTGAGTACCTGGTCGGCGATGAGGATAATGGAGAATATTGCGGCGCAAATCCAAGTCTTCTGTATTATTGTTTTATTCATTTTATGATTTTAAAGTTTAAGAGCTTGTTTTATAGGTGTATAGTTGTGGATGTGAAAATGTTGTTGTTTTGCAAAAATACGATTATTTTTGATTTTGATAGTTTTCGCATTGTTCCACGAGTTCATCGTACCACTCTTGTCCGAAGCGGCGGATGAGAGGCTCTTTGAGGTATATGTAAAGCGGTTGGCCGCATTCTTTGCCTTTGTTTACGGCGCAGCGGCAGATATCCCATTCGTGATAGTTTACGGCTTTGAATTCGCCAAAATCCTCTATGCGAACAGGATAGAGATGACACGAGATGGGTTTCTGGAAGTCGATCTTTCCATCGCGATAGGCTTTCTCGATAGCGCATAATGTGACGCCGTTCTCGGATATTGCGTAGGCGCATTCGCGGTTGTTGACCAGTGGCGTACAAGGCAGTTTGTCGACATCGAGCGAGGAGACGCCTTCGCGCTCAACGGCTTCTATACCTTCGGGAGTCATATATGGTTTTACCTCAGGATATATGTGTTCAAGGATGGGTATTTCCTCTTTGTCGAGCGGTGCCCCGCAGTCGCCTTCAACGCAGCAGGTACCCTTGCATTGCGCCAAATCGCAGCAGAAACGCAGGTCGGCAAGATTGTCGGAAATTATGCAGTTGTCAACGATTAGCATAGCGTGTTTATTATTTTGTCGGCGAGGACTGCGGCGAGTTTGTATTTCGATTCGACTGTCCAACCGGCAATGTGGGGTGTGAGTACGGTTCGTGGCGAGTTAAGCAGATAGCGGAAGTCTGTAGGCAAGAAATCCGTTTTCCGTTCTCCGTTCTCCGTTTCCTGTTTTCCGTTCTCCGTTCTCCGTTCTCCGTTTCCAATCCCGTCCTTGCTCATATCTTCGTATTCAATCACGTCCAGAGCGGCGCCAAGCACCTTGCCTTGTTCAATTGCTGCTGCGAGGTCGGCGGTTTTCACTACCGCTCCGCGCGAAGTGTTGATTAGGTAGAAGGGTTTGAGCATCTGTTCGATGAATGTGTCGTTCAGCATATAATGCGTCTCGTCGGTCAGCGGGACGTGAAGGCTTACGATATCCGCCTCTTTTTGCAATTGATCAAGAGAGACCTCTTCGACATAAGAGGGTGCATAGCCGGCGGGCTTGTATTTGTCGTATGCAATTATGCGGCATTCAAATCCTTGCAATCTTTGTGCGAAAGCTCCGCCCATATTGCCGAATCCGATGATGCCAACGGTTTTGCCTTTCACCTCAAGACCCCTGTTGGCTTCGCGTTGCCAAAGGCCCTGGCGTACTTCGCTGTCGGCCGAGCTGATATGGTTGAAAAGGGTCAGCAACAGCCCCAAAGCGTGTTCGCCAACGGCATCGCGGTTTCCCTCGGGCGAGTTGAGGCAGCGGATGCCTACACTTTCGGCATAGTCGACATCGATGGTCTCCATACCGGCACCCACGCGACCGATACACTTCAGATGGCGTGCGTGGTCAATAAAGTTACGGTCGATAATTATCTTGCTACGCACCACGATGGCGTCGTAGTCTTTAACTTGCTCCAGTAACGACTGATATGTGCAGTCGGTCCATACACGGCATTGATGGCCGGCGGCAGCAAGTTTCTCCTGCAGCACGGGGTGGGTGTTATCTGTAATGAGGACTCTCATTTCTTTTTCTTATAATAGTTTGAAGAGCTGTTGTTGAAATTCTCCACACGGGGGGTAGGCGCCTTTACTCTCCTGTTCGTCGACGCTCCGAATATTCCTATGCCGCCCTTGATGTTGCAATAGACCTGCACAGGCTCGCTGAAAAGGCCGTCCAATTCAGACGTATAGCCTGTCGAAGTGATGTCATATCGGTACATCTCTTCCGACAACGACCGGACTTCCAGAACAACCGGCAGCTCCATTCCATTAATCTGCGCCTGCATCCCATAATAGTACTCAAACTCCATTGTAAACTCGTGTGCGCCGCCCGAGAAGCGTTCGGAGCTGAAATACATTTCGCGGCCGCCATAGCTGCCGTCATCCCCGTCGAGGGCACCTTCAAGCGATGCATTGTTCACAATAGGGTCGCTCACTGAGAAATAGCTTTCTCTCATTTGAGTCGTATCCCATACCCACATCCACACGGTATCATCCAGTGTTTGCCTTATTTCTCCGCAATACAGCTTTACGCTGAAAAAATCCTTGTTGCTATTGCAGTTAACCCTGAAACGCAACCTGTAATAAAACGACGTACTATAAGGGTCCTCATTCATAGTGTCAACAACATAGTCGACGATTTCAACCTGCGGCTGCTGAGGCACGACAGTCGTAGCTGTAACTGTCTCGCTATATCCAGGCACAGTGGCACTAAGCCTCATCGTGTCGCCTGGATGAGGACTCACTGTGAACTTATAGCCGCCGTAGTAGGTTGTGGGTCCATAATAGCCATTCCAATCATCATAATATTCTGACTGAATAAAACACTTCGGGTCATACGTTCCTACGGCGGTATTATTGCCCGAAGTAATTGTGATTGATGCGTTGTCGATAATGTTAAAATTCCTGTTGTCTAAAAAGAAACGGCTATAGCCAAGATAAACTGCTACAAGCGAGTCACTAACAGGCTTTGACACCATCACAACGTAGGGTTCTACCTCGCCCGGGTCGAAATCAACCACTTTCTCGCACGAACTCATTAGGGTGGCGAGCATTAAAATCATTGGGATATATCTTTTTCTTACCATATTCTATTTAAGTTATTAGGGTTGTGAAATTAGAATTTATAGCTGTATGAAAGCGATGGCATAATCGGGAAGAGTGAAAGTTGCACTAATGCCGAGTTGTAGTGTACTCCGTTGATTACTGAATGGGTGTTGTTCTTCTCGTATACCATAAACGGGTTCTTGCGGTTGTAGACGTTGTACACACTCAAACTTATGGTGCGGGTGCCGTGTTTCTTCTCCTTGTGGAAATTTACGCCTACATCCATACGGTGATACATCGGCATACGGAAGTTGTTGCGGTTCTCTATGTAATGTATTGTTTGGCCGGTGGTCGGATCTATGTACTCGTGCATCGAGAGGGTCCCCACATTTCCTGACGACAGTACCCAAGTGGCGCTACAGTCGAACTCTTTGTTTGGTTTGTAGCTGACCATAATTGAGAGGTCGTGTCGGCGGTCATATTTTGCGGGGAAAGGTTCTCCGTTGTTAATCATCTGACCTTCGCGGTCAAACAGACGCATTGTCTTGCTCCAAGTGTAACCTATCCAGCCGGTAATGTCGCCAATGGTTCTCTGGGCCAGCAACTCCAAACCATACGACCAGCCATCGCCCATATATACCTTGTCTTCCCAACCTGTCGACGAACCTAAGAAACTTGCTCCGTCTTTGTATTCCAACATATTTTTCATCTTCTTGTAGTACACCTCTGCCGATAAGTCTGCGATGCCCGACCAATTGTAGAATGCGCCTGCTGCAACTTGGTGGGCATACATCGGTACTATGCGTTTTGTTACGGGCACCCACAGGTCGGTGGGCAAGCTGATTGAGCTGTTCGACAGCTGATGCATATACTGGGTCATATACGAGTAGCCGGCTTTGAAGGATAGGTCCTCGCTCAGCATCCAGCGGCCACTCAAACGGGGTTGAATCGAGGGGTAGAACTTGCCTTGTACGGCAAAGCCCGTAAGGTTCACTCCGCCGTTGATTTTGAATGCCTCGTTGATAGTCCAGTCATCTTCAATGAAGGTGCTTATCTCATTGGCGTGAACCCTGCTCTCGCCAAGCGTTGTGTCGAAAATGACATCTGTTCCAGAATAGTTTTCCTCATACCGCGTGCCGGTAACGTCGGGCTGGAAAATGTGATGAATATAGTTGCCTCCGAATTTTACCTTGTGGTCGGGGTTGGGCTGATAGTCGAAGTCTACCTTGGCGGTGATGTCGCGGATGCCTGATTTGTAGGTCATCTCGGCGTTGTAGTATTCTGTTGTGTTATAATAGTATTCGTTTTCTTCCAACCTGATGCTGATGTCGTTACGGTAGCGTGTGTAGGCTCCAGTTACGTTCATAAACATCTTGGGTGTCAACTCGTAGTTCCAACGCAACGAACCGACGAGGTTGCCCCAGTTGTAGCCGAGTTTCATAATCTCCTCCGATGTCGATCCGTTGTATTCGTAGTTGTAGGTGTATTTCATCCTTGCATATATCTTGTCGTCGCCCGAGTACCAGCTGCCTATCAGTCGGCTGCGGTCGCTGAAGCGGTGCGTTACCTTGGCGTTGAGATCGTAGAAATAATAGCCCGCGTTCAAACGCCCTGCGTCCTCCATCGCGCCGATTGCCATAATTGCAGGCTGCATCAACAAATCAAAATAGGTGCGGCGGTAGCTGACATTGAAAGTCGTTTTGTCCTTGTAGAGCGG
Organism: Bacteroidales bacterium UBA1217; assembly: GCA_002309335.1. Taxonomy (GTDB): domain Bacteria; phylum Bacteroidota; class Bacteroidia; order Bacteroidales; family P3; genus Colimorpha. The sequence continues at coordinate 43,807 of DBXH01000007.1, forward strand.
TCCCTCGAGGTTTACCTTGGCGGCAATGACACCGATGGTGGCGTTGCCGTGCAGTTTCTTGTCGTTACCGTCGTTGGTGGTAATGTCGAGCACACTCGACAGACGTCCGCCGAAATGCGCAGGGAAACTGCCCTTGTAGAGTGTTACGTTCTTGATAGCGTCGGCGTTGAAGGCAGAGAAGAAACCTCCCAAGTGGTTAACATTGTACAATGGCACTCCGTCGAGCAGAAAGAGGTTCTGGTCGGGTCCGCCTCCACGCACATAGATACCCGACATACCCTCTGTGCCACTCTGCACTCCGGGCAGCAGCTGCAAGGCTTTGAGTACGTCGGTTTCGCCAAACAGGACAGGTACCGACTTGATATTCTCTACAGGAATGTCGATAGCGCTCATCTGCGACGAACGGTGCGAACTGATGCGGTCGGCTTTGATGGTTACGGTTTGCAGCACGGTGCTCGACTCTAGCCACACATTCAATTCTTCGTTCTTCGACAAGTCAATGGTGTCAAAAAATGTTTTGTAGCCGACATAAGATATTCGCAATATCACTTTGCCTTTTGGCAGCGTCAGCGAGTAGCGTCCTTCGGCATTGGTCAGCGCACCCTTGCCCGACAGCATATCATACACCGTTGCGCTTATCAGCGTTTCGCCGGACGATAGAGCCCTTATAGTGCCTCTTATCGTAAAGTTTTGAGCCTCGGCGATTCTGCATCCTGTCAGGAGCAGTAGCACAATCAGCAATTTTTTCTTCAGTTTTATCATATAGTTTTTATTATCTATTATTAAGGTAGTCGTTTTAACATACTAGAATCTTACACTCAATAAAAAAATCTTTCAAACTTTAACCTTTAAAGAAGTCATTTATCCACCCGCTTGGCTGGTTCTTCGACAGCTTTGTGCCGCAATAACGGCAGAATCTGGCATCGGGATCATTCTCGGTGTGTCCGCAATGGGAGCAGAACCGCGATATGGGAACCACAGCCGTTGTCGAATCATCATCATATTCGTTAAACTCTTCGGGAATGTCTTCTTCGTTTTCCGTTTTTCGTTCCCCGTGTTTGAATTCGTTTATGGTTTCACCGACAACAATACCTGTTGGAACGGCAATTATTGAATAACCCAACAGCATCACAATCATAGATATAAACTGCCCCATTGGCGTCACGGGCGAAATGTCGCCATATCCCACAGTCGTTATCGTCACCACGGCCCAGTAGATCGACGTCGGTATGCTCTTCATTGCAGGGTTCTTACCCGACTCGAACATATATATTATTGCACCCAGAATGATGGCAGCGATAAAGACAAAAAGCATAAAAATCAGTATCTTCGTAACGCTTCGTCTTATAGCGTTGAGCAGTCGGAAACTCTCCTGAAGAAAACGCTTCATATTGAATATCCTGAATATTCTCAGCGTACGCAGCACGCGCAGTACGGTAAGTGTCTGGGTGGCAGGAATCAGAAGACTCATATAGGCGGGGAATATTGACAGAAAATCGATGATGCCGTAAAACGATAATATATATTTCCATGGGCGGTTCAGGCAGTAGATGCGCAAGTAGTATTCCAGAGTAAAGATGATGGTAAACAACCATTCCAGTCCTTTCAGCACCCATCGCATATTTGCGTGGACGGCCTCAAAACTGTCGAGCATTATAACCAAAAGATTAAGTCCGATAAGTACCAGCAGCCAGACGTCAAATTTTTTGCCAGCAGGTGTGTCGGCCTTGAAGATTATGCGATAGATCTCTTTCTTCGATATGCCGCGGTATTTCTTGGGTATCAGTACGCTGAACAGCAACCAATGAAAGAAATTGCCTGTGGCATGAGCTATCTTGCTTCCGATGCGACGGTAGTTAAGATTTGATAGGAAATTCCATATCTTTTTCCCAGCCCACACCAGCGGATGCGTCAGACAATACCAAATAAGCATCAGCGCCTTCACAAAAATACTCTTCTCGTTACGATTGTTTTCCATCTTGTTTATTTAATTGTTCCCTTTAAGTCCTTTAATTCCTCTGTAATACAACGTGTTCTCATTCTCTCTTCTAAAGAGCTTTCCTGCCACCCGCGCCACATCGTCCGCGGTGGAGCGGCGGTATAGCATTGGCTCGTCATTTATCCATTCAATATGCCCAAGCCACTCGTTCATACATAACGACGCAGCACAATCAGCCGATTTATAGTTGTTTATGAAATAAGTGTTTTCGTATTTGTTACACACCTTCTCAATTTCGCGGCTGTCTACAGGCTCTCTTGCAATACGTTCCAACTCTTCCCATATAGCCTCACGCCCCGTCTCACACGAAACACCATTTGTCATCTTGCCACTCACCACAAGCAGACCTTTGTCCACCTCGTTGGTTATAAAAGCGTCGATTTCGGAGAAAAGCCCCTTTTTTTTCACCAGTCTTTCGTAAAGTCGTGATGAGTTGCCGTTTGAAAGCAGGTCGCTAATCATATCCGTCGTCCTGAAATCGTCACTCAACTTGTCGCTCATTACAAATGCCATATACAGCGCATCCGATGGCACATCACGTTCCACCTCCTGAAGCCGCCCCTCTGTCTGTTCGGGCTCCGCTTGCCTTTCTCCACTCACGCCTCTCCGTTCTCCGTTCTCCGTTCTCCGTTCTCCGTTTCCGATGTCTCCGAACCACTTCTCCGCCATTTTTGCCACCTCGTTGGCTTTAACGTTGCCAACTACGGCCAGTATTGCATTTTCCGGACGGTAATAGCGGTAAAAGAACCGCTCCACATCCTCCAGCGTGGCTTCCTGCACGTGACGTATGTCCATACCTATCGTCGGCCAGCGGTAGGGGTGCACCTTGTAGCACAGCGGTCTCAGCAGCAACCACATATCACCGTATGGGCGGTTTATGTAGCGATAGTTATATTCTTCGGTCACAACTGATTGTTGAACTCTCAGGTTGCGCTCCGAGAAGTCAAGCAATCGCATACGGTCCGATTCCACCCACATAGCCGTCTCCAAATACCTGGCGGGCAGAGTGATGTAGTAGTTAGTACTATCAGTCGAAGTGTATGCATTCGATTCGCCGCCAACCTCAGTAAGCACCGCGTCGAAATCCGGCACACGCTTCGTTCCGCCAAACATCAGATGCTCAAACAAGTGGGCAAAGCCGGTCCTCGTCTCCTCCTCGTCGCGTGATCCAACACCATACAAGATGTTGGTCGACACCATCGGGGTCGACGAATCCTCGCACACTATCACCCTCAATCCATTGTCCAACCTATATTTCTTATAGTCAATCATCGAATCAAATTCAATATTATAAAAAACGTGATCTCCCTATAATTATTATACAGTCTTGGATTTTTTGTTTTTATATGTATAAAAATAAAGATATTTCTCTGTTCCTTTGGTTTCTCAATATCAACCAACCATATCTTGAAATCGTGAATTAAGTTTTTTTACCGGATAATAAAATAAAATGCTTCTACGTTATACTAAATATGTAAATCTTAAAAAATATAAAAAATATACTCGATGCATCTAAAAACTCTAAAACCTTTTGTACTTTTTACACTACTTATTCTCTGTGTTTCAACCCTGTGTGCCCAGCCGGGCGGTCCTGGCGGCCCTCCTCCTGGCGGTTTTCCGGGCGGCGGATTCCCCGGCGGTCCGCGTGGCGACCGTCAACGTCAGCAGACGCAGCAGAAGAGCACTACCGTCAAGCAGAAAAAGAATGTCAAGGCAGGCTCCACCTTCAAGGTGGTGGGCTCGCTGATCGACAGCACAAAGAACGAGCCGTTGATGTATTGCAATGTGGCCCTGCTCGAGAAGGAGGACAGCAGCTTTGTCAAAGGCGCCTCGACCGATGCCAACGGCTATTTCGAGCTGCGTGACGTTCCGGCAGGCGAATACCTGATTCGCGCCAGCTATATGGGCTACGCCACGCGCTTCGTTCCCGTCAAGGTGAGCAACAATACCGCCGTGGGCTCTATCAATATGAAGGCCAGCTCGTCGGTGCTCAAGACGGTGACCGTCAAGGCCGCACGGCCTCTCTATGCCGTGGATGGCGAGAAGATGGTCTACAACGTGGCCGACGACCCCACCATACAGGCCGGAACGACCGAGGACGCCCTGCAGAACGCGCCCGGCGTGGAGGTCGACGTGGAGGGCAACATCACCCTGCGCGGCGTGAGTTCGGTGGAGATTTGGGTCAACGACAAGCCTTCGAAACTGACGTCCGAGAACCTCAAGACCTACCTGCAGACCCTGCCGGCCAACGCCCTCGACCGCATAGAGACCATCACCAACCCGTCGGCCAAATATGCCACCGACGCCGAGGCGGTCATCAACATCATCACGTCGGCACACATCAAGAAGAACCACTTTATCAGCTTTGGTGCAAATGTCGCTACGCAACCTAATGTTAGCCCTTGGTTGAGCTACACTTGGGCAAACGAGAAACTGAGCATCAACCTTTTTTCCAACTTCCGTTACAGCACCTCGCAGAGCGACTCGTGGAGCTGGGGCCGCACACGCCAGGACAATCCGCTGTATCCGGGCAACCTCGACTCGCTGCAGGATGTGATGTATGAGAAGGACAGCACTTGGAGCGAGGGTCGTAACTACGGCGGCAGTCTGGGCATCCATATCGACTACGAGATTGACAGTATGACCGACGCTGGCGTATGGGGCAACTTCAACCTAAACGGGTCGTCGAACAGCAACGACCGCTGGCACAGCCGCGATGTTTATCTGCCTACGGCAAGCGCCTTCCAGTATGATATTGCGAACGATGTCAATTCGACGAGTCTCTTCGGTATGTTTGGTGGTTCCTACAGCAAGAAGTTTGACCGCAAAGGTCACAATATGCGTGTCTTCCTGTTTGGCTCGACCAACAACAATAGCAGCGGCACCAGCTACAGCCGTCTCTACAACCAGACAGACAATACGGGCAGCGACACCAATACCTTTAAATACTACGACAATACCTCGCGCGGCACCGATGTAAGCATACGCAGCCGCTACAACCGTCCGTACAGTAAGGATGGCGAGATGAGCTACGGTCTCAATTTCGGTACCGACAACAGCTACCGCGACTACCGTCCCTATCTGCTCGACACAACCTACGAGGACGGTGTTACGGTTCTTGACGCATCGCTGTACGACGCCTTGCGCCGTTATGTTTATGAGGACCACGAGAATGAGGTCTCGGCCGATGTAGAATGGACCCACCGTTGGGGAGGTTTCACTCTTCAACTTGGCTTGGGTGCGGGCTTTACCAACGACCGCTTTTCTTACTCTGAGACGGGAACAGCCGGCGACGAGCATTCCAAGAACTGGATAACCTACAACCCCTCTATCCACCTCAGCTATCGCACGCAGTCGATGCACAACTACAAACTCAACTACTCGCTGCGTATGCGCAACCCGTCCGGCGACCAATTGACTACCTATCGCACTTATACAGAGGATAGCTACAAGACGGGCAACCGCGACCTGACACAGAGCTTCACCCACAACGCCGAGGCGGGCTGGACCAAGTTCTTTATGTGGGGTAGCCTTGGCGTTGAAGGCTATGGGCGACTCTCGACCGGCGAGATAGACAATCTGACCGATGTCACCGACGCTATCGACCCCTACATAGGCCGCATCATACAATACTCGACGCCATACAATATCGGTTCGTCGTGGCGCTATGGTACATCGCTCAACGCCACCTATCGTCCCAGCGGATTCTTTAACCTGAGACTCTATGCCAATGTGTACGACTATGGCTACTCAATGCAGTACGACAAATTGGGTCAGGATCCCTATTCTGACAGCAAGTGGAGCTATAGCATCCGTTTGAATATGTGGACTAAGGTGTGGAACAAGTACCAGATTCACGCGTCGGCCAACTACAGCTCGCCGACGCTGGGCCTGATGAGCACTCGCAGCGCCCGCTATTGGGTCAATATGGGTGTGCGCGCCGACTTCTTCAACCGCAAGATGAGCGCCTTCATCAATATTCAGGACATCTTCAACTGGGGCAAGAACATCGGTCAGGCCAATAGCAACACTAATCCCTACTTCCTAAGCGAGAGTAAGCTTCGCACACTCAATAGCCGCTATATCTCGGCCGGCATCACGCTGCGCTTCGGTAAGATGGAGCTGGAGAAGAACACTCAAAGCGGCAGCGAGGCTGAAGGCACATCGTCGACCGATAGTTCCTCAACGTCAGAATAATTAGGTATATAATATTTCTTTCATAAGAGATGCTGAAAAGCATCTCTTTTTTTTGTCCTCAAATTGGCGTATTTGGTTATTGTAATATAGTTTTGCAGATGCATTGTCAATGTTGAATGCTGATTGCAACCGACACTACTACAATGAAGTATGAAAAAAATGCAAAAAAATTTTGCAGGTATTGAAAATCTTTGTACTTTTGCAGCCGATTTTGAGATAGGAAAGACTGTTCAAAATACAACTTGTCCTATGGTGTAACGGTAGCACATCTGACTCTGGATCAGCTTGTCTAGGTTCGAATCCTGGTAGGACAACAAAAAAGGAAGCATCCCATTTGGGATGCTTCCTTTTTTGTATATAAACGCTGTTTAATAGTTGCGGATTACGCTGACTTTGAAATTGAGTGTGCCGATGTTTTCCATCGACTCCAATGTGTTGTAATCGGAGGCTTTAAATTTGAAGGTAATTTTGCCAGGCTCAATGTCGTACTCCATACGCTCGTGATACTGAACGCCGTTGCCGTCAATATAATACTGCGTGTATGGCAGGATGTTGTCGCGCGAATCGTCGTCGATGTAATAGACCAGCACGACGCCGTTGCGGATAACCTCTTCGTCAATGTCGATGTTCTCCCACGTGGAATAAGCGTAGTTGACGGTGTAGGTCTGGTCGGCATTGAGGGTGGTAGCATACTCCCACTGGCTGGGGCTTACTTTGTAATAAGAGGTGACAACCCTTGCTTTTTCACCGCATCCTGTCAGTAATACAAAAGCGGCAATTAGAGGTAAGATGAACTTTTTCATTGTTTTATGCTTTTTTATGTTATTAATTCTTGTTTTATACCAGATTGCAAAAGTAATAAATTTTTTTTGAATTTGGTTTTATTTACTTTTTTTCTCGATGCAAAAGTACTAACACTCCATTAAGTAAAACCCGAAAAGGCAATCTATTTTTCCTGAATTGTTAGGGAAAACCCTATAACGACTCCTAACGTGCAGATTATTAATATTAACCAAGTTCTAACTTCAGATACAAATTGTATTGTCCCTTTAACTCCCGCTTACTTTAGATGCACTATTGTTATGCCGTCGCCGCCTAATTCGATAGGTGCCGAATGGAAGGACTGCACTTCGGGCATACTCTGCAAATGCTGTCGGATAAGGGTTTTGAGAATTCCGTATCCTTTGCCGTGAAGTATCTGCAGCTCTTTCTCGCTTAGGAGTTGTGCGTCGTCCATAAAATGCTGCAACTCGGTCAGCGCCTCTTCTGCACGGTGCCCACGCAGGTCGAGGGTTGGCTTAAACAGTTTGCGCTTCTCGTTGATGTCGTCGTAGATGGATTGGAACCGGTCGTTGCTGCGTTTGGTCTTTTCTCCGGGAAGGACTTTCTTGCGGGTTTTCTCGAGGCGGTCCAACGGGATGGTCATTCGCAGGCTGTTGCTCTCAACGACAGCCTTTTTGCCTTTCAGTTCAACAAGTTGCCCGTAGGTGTCGTTGCCGTCTATTCGGACTATATCGCCTATTTCAAGCGGTCCGTCGACAATCTCGTTCTCTTCTTTTCTGGCTTCTGCTTTTTCGTCAATATCGGTTATGTGTTTGATTTTCTTTCGTTTTTCACGTCGTTCTCGGTCGTGCTGTTCCTGTTGGCGTTCAAGTTGCTCTGCATCGTGACGCATCTGTTCGCGAGCCTGCTGTGTGCTTTCGCGTTCAGCGTTGGCCTCTTTTATGTCGGCAATGGTGCGCTCAACGGTGCGGTTGGCGTCGGCGATAATCTGGCGAGCCTGTTTGCGGGCATCGGTCAGTATGTCGTAGCGCTTCTCTTCCAGTTTTTCGGTGAGTTTCTGGTATTTGGCAATGACCTCGTTGAGGAAATTGTCCGATACCTCGAGCTCGGTGCGTTGGCGGGCAATCTCTTGTTTGTCGAGTTCGATCTGTTGCAGCTGGTGCTCAAAGTTGAGCATCTCGGTACCCACCTTGCCTTCTGCGGCTTCTAGGATGTTGAGCGGAAAACCTATCTTAGTCGCTATCTCGAAAGCAAACGAGCTGCCCGGGTGACCTATCGCAAGCCTGTAGAGCGGCATCATCCGCTCGGTGTCAAAAAGCATTGCGCCGTTCACTATTCCGTCGAAGCGGTCGGCAAGCAGCTTGAGGTCGGCGAAGTGGGTGGTGACTACTCCCATCGACTGACGGCTGTAAAGTTCCTCGAGCAGCGCCTCTGCAATTGCGCAGCCTGAGCGGGGCTCGGTGCCGCCGCCCAGCTCGTCGAGGAGGAACAGCGTCTTGTCGCCGGCCGTCTCGAGCAACTGTTTCATATTTTGCAGGTGCGACGAATAGGTGCTGAGGTCGTTTTCGAGCGACTGCTGGTCGCCGATGTCGATGAAAACATTGTCGAATATGCCGAATTCCGATGTTTCGCGGCAGGGGACAAGCAACCCGCATTGCAACATATATTGTATCAGTCCTACAGCCTTGAGGCATACCGACTTGCCTCCTGCGTTGGGTCCTGAGATGACTAGTATCCGCTTTTCGCCTCCAAGCGTCATACTGAACGGCACAACCTCCTTGTGCTGAGCCTTATGGTTGAGATAGAGCAGGGGATGGCGCGCGTCGAGCCACTCTATCATCGGACGGTTGTTCACTATCGGCATCACGCCTTGAATGCTCAGCGCAAACCGGGCCTTTGCCCTAATAAAGTCGATGCGGGCGAGGAACCAGTAGGCGTTGGTCAGCTCTTGCAGCTGTGGTCGGATATATTCCGTAAACTGAGCAAGAATCTTCTGTATTGCATAGCGTTCGGCGAATTCCAGTTCGCGCAGGTCGTTGTTGAGTTCAACCACCTCTGAAGGCTCGAGGAAAGCCGTCTGGCGTGTTGCCGATTCGTCTTGGATTATGCCTTTTATCTTTCTGCGGTGGGTGTCGAGCATCGGTATCACCAGTCGCCCGTTGCGGATTGTAACCTCCGCGTTTTCTGGCGCCCAGCCTTCGCGTTTGGCCCGCGAGAGTGAGCGGCTTATCTGTGCATCCACCTCGTTGCGCTTGTGCGTCATCTGATGACGGATTTCGAGCAGCTCGGGCGATGCGTTGTCGTATATCTCGCCTTTGTCGTCAATAATCTTGTCGAGGCGTTTCAATATGTTGGCGTCCAGCTCAACACGCTGCGCCAGTTCAAACAGGGTGGTGTATTTTTCGCCACCGTCGGCCAAGAGGAACCGGAGACAGTTGGTAATGGTGTGCAGCGACGCTTTGAGGTCGGGCATAGCCTCGAGGTCTATAACGGTGTTGCCCACCTTTAGGCGCACGAGCTCCTCGCTCAGGTCGTAGAAGTCCTGCGACGGGAAGCTGTTCTCCATCAGCAGTATCTGGCGGAACTCGTCGGTCAGTTTGAGTTCGCGGGTGACACGCTCAAAATCGCTCGAAAACGCCATCTCGCCGACCATCCTCTCTGCCAGCTGGTTGGTGGTCTCCGCTGCCACCAGTTCACGTATTTTGTCGAATGATAGTTTCTGCTCCATAATATTTACCTTAACGCAAACAGCAGTCGGATAGTATGAAAATTGAAAATTAAAATTTCAGCAGGAACCCCGGTCAAATGCAAAAAAAGCCCTTAAATCACCCCCAAAACGCCCCATTTTCTCGCTATCTCTAAGTGCGTGTTCTTCTGGGTCATAGCTTTACCAAAGTCTTACCAAAGCCTAACCAAAGTTTACCCAAATATTACCATTGTAAAGTTTAATAGATGTAAAGTAAAAGTTTAGTTAGAATTTAACCAAGAACTAAACAAAAAAAAAGTGTACGGCGGTGTTGGAATGAACCCTGAATGATTTGTTCAAGACACATTAATTAATCGAAATCCAGGTTGAAGGGCCAGTGCTGGCGGAAGGTGGCGAGTTTGTCGGCCGAGAGTTCGGCGGTGATGATGCGGTCGTAGGGGTTGGCGGCGTCGAGTGACGGAGGTATTTCGTTGATGGGCAGTCCTTTGTAGTCGATGATTGCGGAGCAGCCGGCGTAGTCGATGCCTGTGCTGTCGCGGCCAACGCGGTTGCAGCCGATGGCATACGAGAGGTTTTCGATGGCTCGGGCGCGGAGCAGGGTGCGCCAGGCTTCGTAGCGCGAGCCGGGCCAGTTGGCGCAGACAAGCAGTATGTCGTAATCCCAATCGGTGGTGTTGCGTAGCCAGATGGGGAAACGCAGGTCGTAGCATACGGCGGGCCGGATGCGCCAACCGCGCCATTCGGCGGTGATGCGGCGGGTTCCGCGGCCTATCTGCGACGCCTCGCTGCTCATACGGAAAGTATGGCCTTTGTCGTAATAATCGTAATTGCCGTCGGGTCTGACGAGGTGCAGGCGGTTGTATACGATGCCGTTCTCTTTTACCGTCCACGTGCCGACAAACAAGGCATCGTATCGCTTGGCCATCGAGAGGGCGAACTCGAAAGTGGGTCCTTTGGGCTCTTCTGCCTGGCGGGCCATATGGTCTCCAAAGCCAGTGCTGAAAGTCTCGGGAACAACCAGGATGTCGGTATGGTCGATAGCCGACTCAAAGGCCTGTTTCACTTTGCGGTAGTTGGCTTGCGGGTCTTCCCAGACGATATCTTGTTGATAGAGTGCAATGTTTAGTTTTTCTTGTATCATTTTTCGCGTGAATGGTGAACGGTGACCTGTGATTGGTGAATTGTTGTTTTACTGGCAGTTGCAGACGTAGTCCCAGCGTTTGCGAGGCGAGGGGAGGAGCTCTTCTATGGCCTGCTGGTCGTCCCAAGTGAGAGGACAAACGCGCAAATCTATGAGTTTCAGATTGCTGTTGAGCACTACAAACGATGGAGGGAATGAAATGACGCCTGTACACCAGAGTATCAGTTGTTCAAGGTTGGTGAGTTGCGACATTTCGTCGGGCAGGTCGAGTATCGGATTACGGCTTAGGTTTAGGTACCGTAGGTTGCGCAGCTGTCCCAGTTCGGGCGGGATGACACGCAGGCGGTTGCGGCGCAGGTCGAGTTCCTCAAGGTTGACCAGATTGCCTATTTCGGGCGGTATGCTGTCGATAAAATTGCGTCCGAGGTCCAACTCGCGAAGGTTGTGCAGTGTGAATACCTTGGGCGGAATCTGTTTCAGTCGCTTGTAGTTGAGTTTCAATATGTATACCGAATCGGGATTGCGTATTTCCTTGATTGACTTGTAGACGCGGTTGCGCTGTGCGGCGGCGCCCATAACCAAAGCAAGGAGCATAAGGAGTGTGATGGTCTTTTTCATATTTGTTGGTGGATTATTGTGCGAGTTGCTTCGCGGTCTTTTTGCAGTTGTTCTGTCAGCGCGTCGGGCGATGCAAAGGTCTGAATGTCGCGCAGCCGCGAGATGAATTCGACTTGGATTTGACGATTGTAAAGGTCGCCGTCAAAGTCGAGGAGATGGACTTCGAGAGCTGGAACGTCTTGATTAAATGTTGGTTGACTGCCCAAGTTGGCCATTGCAGCGTAGTGTGTTTCGTCAATGGTGGCGCGGAGGGCGTAGACTCCGGCAGAGGGAAGCAGCTTGTTTGGGTCGGACGGGCTGATGTTGGCCGTAGGGAATCCCAATGCCGAGCCGATGTGTCGTCCGTGAATCACCGTGCCTTCGATAGTGTATGGACGGCCAAGCATAGTGTTGGCCAGAGCTATATCGCCGTTTGTCAGAGCCTTGCGTATCTTTGTTGAACTCACTTCTACACCTTCAATCAATACAGCTTCATCGCGGCAGATAGAGAAACCAATTTCTGCTGCCAGTTGCGGCAAAAGGTCGAAATCATTTTTGCTGCGACTTCCGAACATATTGTCGTAACCTAACAGCAAGGTATGCATATTCAGTCTTTTGCATAGGAATTGGCGGGTGAAATCGCACGCTGAGAGCGATGCTGTCTCGATGTCGAAATGAACCATAACGACTGTTGGAACTCCACATTCCTCAAGCAATGCAAGTCGTTCGTCGCTGGTCGAGAGTAAAGACAGCTGTGTTGATGGGTCGAGCACCTGTCGGGGATGGCGGTCGAAAGTGACCACGATAGGCTCCTGCTTTGAACATCCTGCCACCTTCAGCAGGCGCTTCACAAGATGTCGATGACCCAGATGCAGACCGTCGAACATACCGACTGTGACAGCGGTTTCTTGTGTTAGATGGTTGATATCGTTTATGTTGAGCAGTCTCATCGGTGATGTATAGATTTTACAAAGATACATATTTTGCCTAAGGTGGCAAAAATAAGTATATGGTAATATTATTAAAAAAAAACATCCCTTGGCCGGAGATGTTGTTTTTGGTTTGGTGCGTTTCTATGACAGATTATCGAACATTTCGCGGCGATTATCAAAAGTTAGTTGATTTCGTTCATTGGTATAACGAATACAGTTGATAAATATTATCATCACATAAAAATTTTATGAGAAGGTTAATATATGGGCGTTGCGGTCCTGTATTTCAGACCCGACAAAGCCCATTCCACCACCCAACAGGTTATAAACTTTTCCACTTTATTAAAGTGTTTTTCCTTGTGGAAAAAAGTGCTATTAGAGGTTATAAATGTGAAAATATTAAAGTTATGACAATAAAAAGAAACACCAAAAGCAACTAAAGTTCAGATGTTTAACGTCATATATACAGGTTATTATGAAAATATATTTTGTCAATTCGTTGAAAATGTATAATTTTGCATTCGTAAACCGCAAGAATAGGTTTACCGAAAAGAGTGCTTTTCGCTTATTCTGTTGATGGTGAACTTGGACACTTCACTTAATTGTTGATTCAGAATAAGGAAAATGAGTGCTCACTTGTATTGTATTCGTATTATGCGACATACAACAAGTGGGGCAAATTCAGAATCCTTATCTAATCAATAAAGGGAGTCCAAGCCCTACCATCGAGGATGAGGCGCAAATGGATGGCTCCACTTTCTTCGTTTAGTTTAATTCTCTCCGAGCCGAGAACAGAAGTTGTGCCCGACACGTATTAGGGAATAGTTATGGAAGGGACACCATTATCTATTGAACTCCTTTTGGAAAAAGGATTTGAAGAAAAAATAATGGAAGGAAAGTCCGTTTTTGTTAAAGAAGGAATAGCCATTGTACTCACAACCAAATGGCAGCCTTGTCGTATGGAAGCAGGAAGGCTTATCTCTACCAACGTGTATGTTGACACCTGGGAGGAACTGGAAAAACTTATGCAGGAAGGAGGTATAAGATGAAACCTTTAAAAACTATTCTGATGCTTATGTGCATAGCTTCTCTAACAGCATTAACAGCCTGTTCTGAAGATGACACCATTGGAGGCGGTAATGCAAGTATCATCGGCAAATGGAAATGCACCGTGGATAACTATAATGATAATGGCAACGATTTTGGACACGATTCCTTTGTTGGAAATACATGGGAATTTAAAGACGGTGGTGTGCTCAAAATGGGAGACGAAATGACCACTTACACCATAGATGGCAACGATATTGTAATTGCTGGCGGAATGGAGTATGGCACAGTCGCAAAGTTAACCAGTTCAACGTTGATTCTGGACCTGACAATTAACGCTACACACCCCGGTAGGCCATATCCAACCGATCATTTGGAATTTGCCAAACAGTAAACCTTGTGAATGAGGATGCCTTATCATTTTGGGGGCATCCTCATTTAAATAAAAATAGTTGATTATGAAGAGAAACATATTTTTTTTGTTTGTTTTATTGATTTGTTGTCAGGCGGCTTTTGCTTATGATTTTTCAGTTGTGGCACCCAGCGGACAGACGTTGTACTATAACATCAATAGTGGTGGAGTCACGGTGACATACCCAAATAATTCAAATGGTTCTTGGGTAGGCTACTCCAGCCCTGTCGGAAATTTAATAATTCCCAATACTGTTGCCTATGGTGGCACAACTTACTCCGTCACCGGCATCGATAATTATGCCTTTAATCAATGTTCAAACTTGACATCAGTAACAATAGGAGACTCCGTCACTAACGTCGGAAATAGAGCCTTTTCTGGTTGCACTGGATTAACATCGGTGGTATTTAATGCCGTCAGGTGCACATCAGTGCCATCTTCATATAACAATAGGATATTTAGGGACTGTCCAAATATCACCAACTTTACCTTTGGCAATAACGTTGAACTAATTCCTCGCTACTTGTGTTCTCAAATAAGTGGATTAACATCCGTGACAATCCCAAACTCCGTTACCAGCATTGGAACTAGTACATTTCAGAGTTGCACAGGATTGACATCGGTGATAATCGGAAAGTCTGTTACCAGCATTGGGACTAATGCCTTTTTTGGTTGTACTGGATTAACATCGGTGGTGTTCAACGCCGATAGTTGTACGGATGCAGGTTATTCGTCGTATACATCCGATGGAACCACATATTATAATTGGGCATTTAAGGGGTGTACAAACATCACCAGCTTTGTATTCGGAGATAATGTGAAAAACATTCCATATTGTTTATGTCGTGAATTAACAGGCTTGACATCTATAACAATTCCCGACTCAGTTACCAATATGGATGACGGAGCCTTTTATCAATGTTCGGGTTTGACATCAGTAACAATCGGGAACTCCATCACGAGCATTAAACAATATGCCTTTTATCAATGTTCAAGCTTGACATCGGTGACAATACCCAACTCGGTCACCAGCATTGGTAATTATGCCTTTTATTATTGTACAGGCTTGACATCGTTGACAATCGGGAACTCCGTTACCAGCATTGGCCAATCTGCCTTTGAGCATTGTACGGGCTTTACATCGTTGTCAATTCCAAATTCCGTTACTAGCATTGGTATTGAAGCCTTTCGTACTTGTACAGGATTAACATCTGTGATTATTGGAAACTCCGTCACTTACATTGGATATCAAGCTTTTTATGGCTGTGGATTGACATCGATAACTTTTTTAAGTCCGACACCGCCGACTATTTATAATGGCTATTCTAGCGCTTTTGCATATAACCCGGCAAATCGTGTTGTATATGTTCCTTGTGGGAGTCGGTCTCTGTATGCAAACATTATTTCAAGTATTAACCTGTATGAGATGTATTATGAATTGTTTGCTGTATCGGCTGACGATAGTACGGGCACTGTGCAAATCCTCACGAATCCATCCTGCTCCGACCATAACGCAGTAATATCTGCCGTGCCAGCCGACGGCTACCGCTTCGACCACTGGAGCACAGGCAGTACAGACAATCCATATACTTTGACCGTCACCAGTGATACCACCATAACAGCCTTCTTTGAGGAATATGTACCAGAGACGTATACTGTCACCGTCCTTGTTGACAACCCTGCGACGGGTAGCGTAACAGGAGGCGGAGTTTATGAGAATGGTACATCAGTAACCATTACGGCATACCCAGTTGACGGCTACCATTTCGACCACTGGAGCACGGGTTGCACAGAAAATCCCTATACGTTAACCGTTACCAGTGACACAACCATAACAGCCTTCTTCGAGGAAGATTTACCAGAGTCATATACTGTAACCGTACTCGTTGACAACCCAGGGACGGGTAGCGTAACAGGAGGCGGAGTTTATGAGGAGGGTACATCAGTAACCATTACGGCATACCCTGCCGACGGTTACCGCTTCGATCACTGGAGCACAGGTAGCACCGATAATCCTTATACACTGACCGTTGTTACCGATACGACCATAATCGGCTACTTTGTTTCAAATAGCGACATTAATGAAACTGAAGAAAACGACATTCATATAAGCGTACTCAATGGACAAATCTGTGTTGAAGGTGTAGTAAACGAAGAGGTGCAAGTGTATGATATTACTGGACGTTTGGTACGCAATCATTCTTTACCAACAGGAGTATACTTGGTCAAGGTAGGAGCATTGCCAGCACGTAAAGTGGTTGTAATGAGATAGTGCAGCCACAACACAGTAAAGTTTGTATAGATGCTAAAAAGGACGACCGAAACGGTCGCCCTTTTTTATGTTCCAATTTTTTGGTGCGGATGGGGGGACTCGAACCCCCACTCCGGGAGGAATTAGATCCTAAGTCTAACGCGGCTACCAATTACGCCACATCCGCATTCTTTTCATTCTCTTTATGTTATGGCTTTTTGTCTTTTGTGAAAGCGATTGCAAAGGTATGAATTTTTGTGAATACGGCAAAATAAAAATGATTTTTGATCATATTTGTTGCCTCACAGTCGCTCTCTTAACAATTTTTAACTATTATTGCAAACGATTAAGTTTCACTCCTTTGTGAATATAATTTGTTTCTATTTGTGTAATCTTTATAATTCTTTTTGTAATTTATACTTGACATTTGTAAAGTTTTCATTACTTTTGCATCGTCAATTGAAAAAAGAGTGCGCACCTCTTTTGTATAGTACTTAACCCTTTAAACCCTTTAAACCCTTTTTATCCTTTTTAAACTTTTAAACTTTTAATCTTATGAAAACAACAAGAATGTTATTGCCGCGAGGCTTCAAATGTGCCGGCTGGTGGATTCTGGCAGCAGGCGCTGTATTAGGAATCCTTTATTGCATTATTCCCGATTCTATGTCGGTATCCATCAATGATATCCGTGAATTGTTTGGCGCAGGACGCATCGAAACGAAGGCTGATTTTCTAGGACATTTCTCAGCCGACAGCGACCTTATGATGACCTTAATCGGTCTTTTTATGGTTGTTGGCGGCGTATTTGTGGGTTTTTCTCGCAACAAAGAAGACGATGAGTTTATAGAGCAGATACGTTATGAGTCGCTGCTGCTTTCGATCTATGTGAACAGCATAGCGCTGGTTGTCTGTCTGCTATTTGTGTGGGGTCTGTCGTTCGTTGCGGTTATGTTCTGCAGTCTCTTCTCGGTGCTTTGTATTTTCATCATCTGCTTCTATATCCGTGTTCTGTTCAACAAAAAAACGATGCGAAATGAAGAATAAACTTAAAGTGGCCCGCGCCGAAATGGACCTCACTCAAGGCGAACTGGCGGAGAAAATCGGCGTTACCCGTCAAGCGGTAAACTCTATTGAACTGGGCAAGTATGTTCCGTCGACTGTTTTGGCCCTTAAAATGGCGAAGCTGTTCGGGAAGCCGGTCGAGGAATTGTTTATGCTGGAAGATGCAGATTGATGCAATTCTGAAACAGGTGACACAATAAAACATCCGTTTTTGAGTTATCTATAAACTATTTTGCTCAAAAACGGACGATGAAACAACATCTGAACATACTTTTCTTGATACTGATGATGGTGGCGGTGCCTACGGCACGCGCCACCTATCTGCTTGTGCCGATGGATGAAACGCAGCGCAACCACTTGAAAGCATACGGTATGGCCTATTATGCGTTGGAGCGCGATGTGGAGGTAACCTGGTTGCTCAACTACCGAGGCGGCGCCTTTATGATGAAGTATGCCGACGCCATTGAGCGTGAAGCACGGCTGAGGGGTGTGAGCGTCGAGGCTATTGCCGACGGCCAGTCGACGGCAATCCTGTCGGAAATAGCCGACGCGTCGGTGAATATGGATGCCGTAAAGCTACAGAAAGCGCCCAAAATTGCCGTTTATTCACCCAAAAGCAAACTTCCGTGGGACGACGCCGTTACACTGGTGATGACTTACGCCGAGATACCATACGATGTAATTTACGACGAGGAAGTCGTTGCCGGAGTACTTCCAAAATACGATTGGCTGCACCTGCACCACGAGGACTTCACAGGTCAGTACGGCAAGTTCTGGGGCAACTACCGCAATGCGCAGTGGTACATTGAGGATGTCCGCGACCAAGAGGCTCGTGCTCATAAATTGGGTTACTCAAAGGTGTCGCAACTCAAACTGGCTGTGTGTCACAAGATTCGCGACTTTGTTATGGGCGGCGGTTTCCTTTTTGCAATGTGCTCGGCTCCTGACAGCTATGACGTGGCTCTGGCCGCCGAAAATGTGGACATCTGCGACGTGATGTTCGACGGCGACCCGATGCAGCCCAACGCCCAGCAGTTGCTGGACTTCTCAAAGTGTTTTGCCTTCAAGGATTTCCGCATCAGCACCAATCCTTCGGAATACGAGATTTCAACCATTGACATCGACGACCGCATACGTCAACGCCAAATTAACGAGAAGAATGACTTTTTCACACTATTCGAGTTCTCCGCCAAATGGGACTGGGTGCCGACAATGCTGACGCAGAATCATACTCGCATCATTCACGGCTTTATGGGACAGACGACTGCGTTTCGCCGCGAGACGGTGAAGAGCAGCGCGTTGATACTGGCTGAGAACAAAGAGCTGGGTGAGGTGCGCTACCTGCACGGCGAATATGGCAAAGGAACGTGGACATTCCTAGGAGGCCACGACCCTGAGGACTATCGTCACTTTGTGGGCGACCCACCGACCGACTTGTCGCTCTATCCAAACTCACCCGGTTACCGTCTGATACTGAATAACATTCTTTTCCCAGCAGCAAAAAAAGAAAAACACAAGACCTGATGAAGAAATATATTATAACAACCATATTATTCACTTTGTTTTCCGTTTTCCGTTTTCCGTTCTCCGTTGTCAATGCGCAGAACTGGACGGTGTTCAATATGCAAAACTCCGAGCTTGGCAACTCGGTGCTGGCTATGACGTCGGACAAAAAGAACAACAAGTGGTTTGGTACTGACTTGGGAATGGCGCGACTGGCTGGAAAGACTTGGACTGACTTCTCGATGTTCAATGAGAAGCTGAAAGGGCAGTATGTCAACTGTTTGACTGTAGATGCCAACAATATGCTATGGATAGGCACCGACGACTATGGTGTTATTGAGTTTGACGGCTCGCACTGGACGGAGCACAAGAACGAGATGAAGCGGCTTCAAATGAAGTTTATATCGAAGATTGCCATCGACCGCAACGATGTGAAGTGGATTGGTGTGACGTTGGGTGGCTTGGTGCGCTACGACGGTAGGGAATGGACCAAATTAACCTCGAACGACTCGGAACTGCTGAGCGACTTCATTCTGTGTGTTGCCATTGACCGACGCAACCGCAAATGGATAGGCACCAACGATGGTTTGTCGGTCTACGACGATCGTCAATGGACCTCATATACAAAGAACAATTCCAAGTTGCCCGACAATATAGTGCCGGCAATTATTATTGACAAAGAAGATGTTAAATGGATAGCCACGCTTAGCGGCCTGGTCCGTTATGACGGTAGCAATTGGAAGATTTACAACACGGACAACAGCCCTCTGCCGTGCAATCAAATCAACGACCTGGCTTTTGACCCTTCGGGGGCGATATGGATGGTGACAGACAAAGGAGCCGCGCTATTCGACGGAAAAGATAAATGGCACATATACAGACCGAAAGAGACTGTATTGCCAAAGGATGTGTTGCGAAGGGTGATGGTCGATGGTCAAGGTTCGAAATGGTTTGGCAGCAGTTTGCAAGGACTTGTCCGGTTCAGCGCCCAGCCGGTTATGGGTCGCGTGATTGACGACAAGGGCAACCCGGTATCTGGCCTGACCATAAACTGCTCGGGCGTTGAGACTCAGACAGATGCCAACGGCGAGTACTACCTTGAAATACCGACCAACGCCACGATGACCATACGTCCGCAGGACGAGAGCCGCACCTTTGAACCAGAGAGCCGCAAGCTGACCACCGTTACCGGTGCGCTGTTCGGACAGGACTTTGTGGCCTCGTCTGGTATGGTGGCCGAAGGAACATCGACCGAGAAGGTAGTGGTAAACCCCTATCTTGAACAGGGATACATAACGATAACGATGGAAAGTCCCGTGGCCGAGGTTGAATTCGTCAATGCCAAAGGCGAAAGTATCCGCACCATACCCCAATACAAAAATGAGGCACGGATAACAATAAGCCGTATGCCAAAGAGCAACTACACGCTGTTTATCCGTACGGCAAAGGGTGAGAAGAAATTGATGTTCAATCTAAAATGAAAAAAGCCGCTCAATGAGCGGCTAAAAATTTACGAATAGCTTTTGATTAGAAAGTGCCGGAGCAGTCGGTACCAGCTTTAACACCGGCAATTTCAACTACATTATTGAAATCTTTGCACTTCTTGTAGTCTGTGCCGAACGATTTGTTCAATTCGTCAATTGTGTACTCGTTTTCAGTTGAGACACCAGCAACAAAAACCTTGCAATCACATTTTTTTGTGCAGCTGCTGAAGCAAGCTACTGTTGCGATAACGGCTAAAGCCAAAAGTACTTTTTTCATTTTAATTTGTTTTTAATGTGATAATTATGCCTACTCTGTATGGTTTTCGGCGTCCCCATTTAATAGTGCAAAATTAGCAAAAAAATCCAAATACAGCAAAAAAATGTAATAATTTGGAAAAAATATGTAATTTTGCGAATCAAAAAACGAGTCAGTTAAGATTGTAAATAATTAGAAATATGAAGAATATATTCAAATCATTAGTCTTGATGTTATGTTTGATTCCGTTTGTGTCGGCATTTGCCCAAGTCAATCCAGCACATTGGAAATTTAACGTCAAGGAATTGTCGGCCACCGAGGTCGAGTTGCAGTTCCAGTTGAAGCTCGACAACGGATGGCATATCTATTCGCAGAAATCAGATCCCAACGGTCCTATTCCGTCAGAATATACATTTGAGGATAATGCCAACTATAAGCGTATTGGCGGTGTGGTGGAGCCTAAGCCGCACGAGGAAATGGACGATATATTCAAATGCATTGTTCGTTCATTCAGCGGCAATGTAACTTTCCGTCAAAAGATTAAGCGCAACACCGACAAGGCTTTTGAGGTTAAAGGCTCGATGTACTACCAGCTTTGCAACGATGGCAGCTGCATTGCCCCCGACGATGTGCCTTTTACGTTCAAAGTGCCGGCAGCAACAATGACTGCTGAGGTTCAAGAGGAGGCCGAAACTGCTAATATTGATAGTACTATTAATGATACTGACACTGCCGTTGACACAGTAGCACCTGCAGACGAGGCCACCCTGCAGGCCACTAATGACGACGCCGACGGTGATGAAGAAAACAACTCGATTTTGGGTCTCTTTTTCGGTGCACTGCTTGCTGGAATAATAACGATGTTCACGCCTTGCGTGTTCCCGATGATACCTATGACCGTCAACTTCTTTATGCACAGCAGCGACAACAAGCGCAAAAATCGCCGCCAGGCTTGGTTCTTCGGCTTTTCTATAGTGTTTATCTTTGCCGTCATCGGAGGCCTGCTGTCGCTGTTCTTCGGTCCAACTGCTCTCAACTTTATAGGCACACACGGCATTCCTAACCTGATATTCTTTGTAATCTTCTTCGTTTTCGCCCTCTCGTTCTTCGGTCTCTTTGAGATAAAAATGCCCGAGAAGTGGGTCAATGCTAGCGATGCGCAAGCCGACAAGGGCGGTCTGCTGGCACCGTTCTTTATTGCGCTGACCACTGTGCTGGTCTCCTTCTCCTGCACGGGTCCCATCATCGGTGCAGCCCTTGTCGAGTTCACCACCTCCACCACCAACCGCTGGATCGGTTTGGTTTCAATGCTCGGTTTTGGCATTGGCTTCGCGCTGCCGTTCACCTTCCTGGCTTTCTTCCCGTCAATGCTCAAAAATATGAAGTCTGGAGGCTGGCTCAACACCGTCAAGATTGTCTTCGCTTTCCTCGAATTAGCCTTCGGTCTCAAATTCCTTTCGATGGCCGATCAGTACTGGACGTGGCGACTGCTCGACCGTGAAGTCTATCTGGCATTGTGGATTGTAATTTTTGCAATGACAGGCTTCTACCTGCTCGGCAAGCTCAAGTTTAAAGGCGACGAAGAGGTGCAGCACATCGGCGTCATACGTCTCTTCCTCTCCATAGCCTGCTTCAGCTTTGTGGTCTATATGATTCCCGGAATGTGGGGAGCACCGCTCAACGGCATCTCTGGCTTCCTGCCGCCGATGGACACACAGGATTTCAACCTCGAACGCTCAATCTATGAGTCTACCAAGAACGTCACCGTTGCCGGCACAACTGAGGAGAACACCGTAATGTACGACGCTCTGCCCGCCAACCGCAAGTATGCCGACCGCCTGCATATGCCAAGCGGTTTTCAAGGCTTCTACGACATCGAAGAGGCCAAGGCTTACGCCAAAGAGCAGGGTAAGCCCATATTTATCGACTTTACAGGCCGCAACTGCAACAACTGCCGTGAGATGGAGCAATACGTATGGGCCGACCCTAATGCAAAGAAAATCTTGAATGAAGAGTACGTGATGTGCGCCCTCTACTGCGATATGAACGATATAGACCTTGCCGAAGAAGACTACGTTACCGACGACAAGGGTCGCGTGCTCAAGACCTTGGGACGCAAGAACCTCCATTTCCAGCGCAGCAAGTTCAACCAGATTGCCCAGCCATACTATGTCATCATCGATGCCGACGGCAATGTATTGACCAAGAACAACTATTCCTACTCGCGCGACGTCAACAAATTCGTCGAATTCCTGAAAGAAGGCGTGTCGAATTTCTCGAAAAAGTAAGAAAAAACACAGCAAAAGGCAATACTTTCCGTACAAAAACGGCATTTTGAGATAATATTTTTTAAGGCTCCGTTTCTCTGTAAATAAACAGTTTATAGAAACGGAGCCTAATATTTTACAAGAAAAATTTTGTCGATTTGCAAAAAGTTAGTACTTTTGCAGTCTCAAAACAAGAAATAGTGCGGGGTGGAGCAGTGGTAGCTCGTTGGGCTCATAACCCAAAGGTCGGAGGTTCAATTCCTTCCCCCGCTACCGAGACGGACACATCGAAAGGTGTGTCCTTTTTTATTTCTCGTAACTGCTTGGTTTCGTTATCAATCAGTTCAAGTACAGCATTGATTTTCTTGGTTCGAAATGATTTTCCGTCAAACTCCACTTTTTCGGGAAATATCAAACTTAACAGCCGTTGTTTAACCTCTATGGGTGCATCTTCAAAGTATTGTTCTACGTTGTTTATCAGCGAGATTGCGTAGTCCAACTTGGGGGTCAAATTGGTGCGAAGTGCCGTCTGTACACCCTTTATCTGTCCATTCAACTTGCGTATATCATCATCAACACCTTGATTAAGTTCGGTGTATATCTTTGCGTCTATCTTCTCATCCAAATAGTCGACAGACAACTTCTTCTTTCTCTTTTCCAACACTGACAGTTGCTCCTCCAGTTCGCTCATATAATTCTTTTGGTCGGCACAGTTATCCTCACGTATCGACCGCAGCACCTCATTGTAGAGATTCAACACCTCTTCACGCGGTTTCAGTCCACTAATGTAGCGGACAAACTCGCTGTTTACCTTTTCGGCTCTGACGCTGTAATGCCGAGGACTGCACATACAATGATAATATGGGTATTTTCCACCATTACCACGGCTGAACGATGCGGTGATTGGTCTGCCACACATCGGACATACAACGTGACCACGGAGATAAAAGTCTGGATGTGGTTTCTTCCCCTTCAACAATGAATGTTTGCGGTGGTTTCGACCTTCTATTAGGTCTTGCACCCGATAGAATGTCTCCTCACTAACCAATGGTTCGTGCTCACCGTCTATAACTTTTTCTGGCTCATCTCCCAATGCTGGCAACCTAATTTTCCCAATATAAAGAATATTGTGGAGCATCTGCATATACGATGTTCTTGCTATTGTAGGACACAAACGCTTGCGAATTGCATCAGCACTTTCTACACCTTTGCCAACCTCCTCAAAGATTCGCCTCACAAGTGGTGCCTCTTTATCGTCAATGACCATATGCGTGTTATGGTCTTTATATGTGCCGATACGGTAATGCTTATAACCTCTCGGTGCATGATTGCACCAATGACCCTCTTTTAATGACCTTCTAACACCTTCTTTTGTACGCTTTGATATTTTAGCATCCTCTGTATGTGCGATGCCACAATAGATACTGAGATGTGTACTCCACTCCGTTCCATTAAAATCAATGGGCGATTCAATGGCATTAATCTCAACGCCCAGTTCGTCATAGAACATACGTTTGTAGGCAAACGCAAATTCTACGTTTCGTGAGTATCTGTCCCAACGTAAGAACAACACCTTGTCGACCTTACCCTTGTTTTTCTTGCAGTATTCGTATATGGCTTTCATCTGCGGTCGCTGCAAGTCTGGGTGTTTGGCAGAATAATCCTCACGATATATACTCACTACATTATATTTGTGATAATTACAATGGTTCATCAAATACTCCTCCTGTACATTCAGAGAGTTGTTGTCTTTTTGCTCGTCACTGCTCACACGGCAGTATAAAATCACGTTAGTCGTTTTGTCCATAATACTTTTCCTCCTTGTATTTCTCTGTTATTATCTGTTGTTCTGCCATAATCTCCAATGTTCTCAAAATCTCTTTGACCTGTTCATCGTCGTAGGCACGTTTCCCTTTGTTCAAAATTTTCTTTGCTTTTGTCAAACTAATCATAGCACCTTCAGTGCTAATGTCCGCATTGCTGCGGTTATTCGCTTTTCCACCTCTCCCCGACGATATGCCGTCAGTCGGGAGACTTCTGTTCGGTGTGGGTAAGCATCAACCCGTTTTCTTGCCTCGTTGTCTATGGGCTGTGATTATTCGTAGTCATATCACTAATATACAACATTTTTCGGATATCTGAAAAGAATCACACAAAAATTTGCAATTTTCTCAACGTGTTCACGCTCGTACCCGTTAGTTTGCTGACATTTCGGAGGCTGTAAGACTTCTTCAATAACTTGATTTCCTCGGCATACTGGACTTTCATATCCTCATCACTCTTACGGTAGCCCTCTTTACGACCCACCTTGCCACCCTCGCTGCGGTAGTGGTTGTAACCGCTCTCCATGCGTGAGCGAATCAAGCCACGTTCCATAGAGTTGAACTGTGCCATGATACCGAGAACCAGTTGGGCAATCGGATTGACTGTGCCGTCTGGTTGCAAGGTCTCTAAACCGTTTTGGTGTATATACAGACTTACTTTCAGTTCGTTCAACTGTTCGACTATTGACAGAAAGTCCACGATACGACGCGAAAGACGGCTGCACTCATATATCAGCACCTTGTCAACCTTGTGGGTCTGCACATAGTTCATCAACTCACTCAACTGCTCACGCTCGGCAACCTTTTTGGCTCCGCTGACTTTCTCGCTGAACTCCTTGACGATTTCATAGTTCATACGGCTGGCATACTCCCGAAGGTCGGCTATCTGTCGTTCATAGTCTTGGCTGTTGGTCGAAACCCTTGCGTAGATGATTGTCTTCATATTGCTAACTTTTATTATCATTAAATCTATTGCAAAATTACAAAATAATATCAATATGGCAAAATAAAAATGATATATTTTATCATTTTTAACTTTAGGTATTGATTATTCGCGTTATCTATGTATCTTTGCAGTTCAAACCGCAGCAACATGAACGAGAATATTAGTCACAAAGTGAAAGAGTTATGCAAAAACAAGGGCATAACAATCAAGGAACTTGCTGAAAAGATGGATATCGCACCCGAAAGCCTGTCGAGAGCCATCAACGGCAACCCTCAACTGTCGACCATCCGCAAAATTGCCGAGACTTTGGGCGTTTCCGTCACCGACCTGTTCGACCGCAGCGAGGATGAGTTGCTGGCGATAGTCGTTTGTGCTGGTGAAACTCATACTGCAACCACCAAAGTCGAACTGAAAAAGATAGTCGACGCACTTTAATCTTTTAAGTTAGAATGACACAGAATCGTGTCACAAAAAGCACCGCTGTAAAGATTAAAATGATACAATCGCAAGTTTGATACACTTATATGATGTATTGGCGGAGATTCATAGGCTTTGCCTCGGTGTTTTGTATGGATTGTAATAGTTGCCGATATGGTTCCATCTTTCGACGAATAGATGTGTTCGTGTTTGTGTGTTCGCGGATTTTCATTTCAACCGCTTGCAGGTCGTAGTTGCATTGTTCCAGCAATGCCAACTTTTCAGCCTTGTTATAGATGGCATTGTTTACGGGTATGATTTCCGCAATGGATTCGTCGTAGATTTCTAGGATTGGAGTTGCGGTAGAATTAAGGACGGCTTGCAGTTGGTTGTTCGGTATGTGCAGATAGTTTCGGATTTGTTCCTTTGAACGCAGATTTAGTTCTAATCTTACCTTGCCATCGAATTGATGTAGCAATGTGCTGGGGTCATCCACGCAGGCAAGAAAGCCCCTGTTTTCCGCCCGTTTCATTTCCTTGACTTTGTCGTATATGATAAGCCGCTTAAAGCGTCGTGGAGTGGTTACGGAATTGTAGATTTCCAGTCCATTGTTTCGGCAGTTCTTTACCAGCCATTTGTCATAGTTCTTGATGCTGGCTTTGATGTGACGCTTAATGTCAGCCATTGGATGATTGCAGACAAAGTCTTTGGTCACGTCGCACAGGCATACCTCTGAATTGTCAAGGATAGCATCTATATCAAGGTTGCAGATGTTCATAGCACAGATGTTGTCGAAACATTGTCGGATGGTTTCACGGCTGATAAGGCTGTGGTAAGCGTCTTTCAGGACTTTGCCTGTAAAGTCAATGACAAGTTCACTTTTTTGTGGTTTATTGGTGATTGTAAGCGAAAAAGGGCAGTCTTGGTGATATTTATAATAGTAATCCCCTTGTTTCATTGGTATTTCAAGGAATTGTGTCGGGTTGAGGTTGGTGATGTAGTGCGATGATGTCGCC
The DNA here is from genome assembly GCA_002309335.1 of Bacteroidales bacterium UBA1217. Lineage (GTDB taxonomy): Bacteria > Bacteroidota > Bacteroidia > Bacteroidales > P3 > Colimorpha. The sequence goes on from DBXH01000007.1 coordinate 70,647, forward strand.
AACTTCAATCTGTCAAATTTCAACATTCATAGGCGTTTTATTTGATTATTAAGGGTGCAAATTTGCAAGTTTTGACATCTGTATAAGTGGTGCTTTCCTTGCGTTCTCGCCATAGTTTCCGCATAGCGTCGGAAATGGCTTTCTTGTGTTCGTCGGTTTTCTTCTGTCCGCGCAACGATTCTGCGATGCGGTGTGCATGGGTCGCCGACTTTTTCCTCCCACGTAATGAGTAGGAAATTTTAAGTTTGGTTTGTCTGTTCATGGTACTGATGTTTTGATGTCTTATGAATATAAATAGTAGATAGGATAGGAAAATGACAAAAAATTTCAGAAAAAAAATTCTGGGAATCGCGACGCACACAGATTTGATGGGGGTAGGTAAGTTGTCGGGGGCGTGATTATTAGAAGGGATACGTCCCTTCCATCAACCAATTAAACAGAGGATGTGTGAGGTTTTAATGCTGAAACCATGTATATATTACAAAGGGAGAGGTGGTATATTTTTATCATCTCAACAATAATTTATATCATTCTGCGTTTTTTTTAAAGGCTATGTCACAACAAATGGTTG
>DBXH01000009.1:0-2745 GCA_002309335.1 Bacteroidales bacterium UBA1217
ATAGGCAGCTTGGTGACACCGTAGAAACCGTTGCTCGGCTGAGTGAGGTGCGAAGCTGCGAAACCAGCATACCAAGCAGGACCGTAAGCGAGGATACCTGCATCGAAGTCGAGATACCAGACATTGGTATGTTCGGGCATCTGGGCCGAAGTCATTCCAGTGAAACCGTTGATACGGTCAATCATATCGGGGAAACGAAGGTCGTTCCAGTTGAGGCTAGTGTTGGTCACACCCGCTTTCAAACCGGCGTTGAACCAGACCTCGCGGCCCAACTGGGCGCGGAAGGCGTACATAGCGGAGAGCGAGCTGGTCGACAAAGCGCCGTGATCACCCTGACGGTCGGTCATCAAGATAGCACCGACGCCGCCGTGAAGAGCGTCAATATATTGGTCGTATGATGCTGATACCGTGGTATAAGCGCTGACCAGAGCCGGCCATTGGCTACGATAGTTGAGAGATATGCGGGGACATACCTTAGAACCGGCAAAAGCGGGGTTCATATACAACGGGTTAGCATAAAACTGCGAGAATATCACATCCTGTGCACGCAGGCCCTGTCCAACTCCGAAAAGGAGAGCGGCGCAAAGGGCGATTTTAGTTAGTTTCTTCATCATATAATCAGTATAAAATGAGCCTAAAATTAATTGGCAATATTACGAATTTTATTCCAAATAAACACACATTTCCGTAAAAAAAATTACAAAGTTCGAAATATCAATCAATTACAAAACACATCCGAGCAAAAACAGGCGTAAAAAAATGAGGTAAATGACTGAAAAAAAACGAAAATCGACCCGATTTGGGAAGGGTTGGAAAGGTTGAAAAGGTTGGAAAGGTTTGAAAGGTTTGAAAGGGGTCTATCGGAAGAAGTTGTTGCGGGGGTATACAATAAAATTTTTGTTTTTGAGTTATCTATAAGTTTTGTGCATAAGAATAATGAGGAAAAGCAGATATATACTGACAATATTGATACTGGTCGCGATGGCGGCAACCGCATACGGGCAATATGCGCCCCACTCGGTGCTAGCCAACGGCAACTGGTGGAAGATTGGCATAAAGACGAGTGGAGTATACACCATCAACGCCGACAATATCAGTGCTTTGAGCGGCTGTTCGGTGAACGACATCGCCCTCTACGGCCATCGTGGAGGACAGCTGAACAGCAGGAACGGCGACCCGCGCCCGGATGACCTTGCGGAGATACCGATAAAAGTATACGACAACAACAGCAACGCCACATTCGACGGAGGCGACTACATTTTGTTCTACGCCGAGGGCGCCAACCGCTGGGATTTCGACAGCACCGTGATGCGCGTCACCCACACCACCCACCACTATTCGACAGCCAACTATCTGTATCTGACCATCGCCGGCGGCACCCACAGCCGCATCGAGGAAACGCCTTATCAAACACCCTCTTGGGACGCAATAACGACGACCCGCAGCGTTGCTCTGCACGAAAATGAGTTGACCAACACCCACAAATCAGGCCAGATATGGGTAGGCGAGCGCTTCTACAGCTCCAACAAACAGCAGACATTTACCCTCACCCTCCCCGCGCCCCCGACGGGCAACCTGTCGGTCCGCTACGCACTAGCTTCAGTATCCACCGCCTCGAGCGAGTTCCGTGTAACCGTCAACGGCAGCACACGCTCCCACCCTTTCACATCGAATGTACGCTACCGCACTTACAATGAGGAATTTGCCTCAAACGGAAGTGCCACAATCAATGTCACCGTCGAGTACCGCTACAACGAGAGCCTCGCGTCCGGATATCTCGACTATATTGAAATCTACGCCGAAACGCCGACGACCTACAGCGGCGGTCAGACGACATTCTATGCAGACCACCTGAACAACATTGTGCGCCAGTATCAAGTGAGCGGCACCGGCAGCGAGACACAAGTGTGGGATGTGACCGACTACAACGGAGTCCGGTCGATGCCCGTCGAGCGCAACGGCAGCACGTTGACATTCACGAACATCCCCGACAGATGGCGCACCTACATAGTCTTCAACGCCAACACCTACCTCACCCCCGCGTCGATAACGAAAATAGGCAACCAAGACCTCCACGGAATGGCAGTTCCCGAGCTGGTGATCGTGTGCCACCCGGCGCTGCAGGAACAGGCCTACAGGCTGGCCAACCTGCACAGCATCAACGACGATATCGACGTGTTGGTAGTACCGCAAGAGGTAGTTTTCAACGAATTCAGTTCAGGCAAACAAGACCCGATAGCAATCCGCGAGATGCTAAGAATGTTCCGCTCACGCGCACAAGCCAGCGGCGACAGCACCTCGCCGCGTCATCTGCTGCTGTTCGGCAAAGGCACCTACGACAACCGCGACATAATGGGCAACGAGCTGCCCACCGTAGTCACCTACCAGACATCCACCTCGTTCGACGACGACGGAGCATCGGTGTGCACCGACGACATAATGACCTATCTCGACGACGGCGAGAACCTGAGCAACGTGGCCACGATGGATGTATCGGTGGGCCGCCTGCCGGCCAAGAATGCCGCTGAAGCCAAGCATCTGGTCGACAAGATAGAGCATTATATGATGCGGAGCGACCTGATGCAAGACGGCATCCGCGGCGACTGGCGCAACAGCGNNGCCGACGACGCCGACCCCAGCTGCGGGGGCGACACAGTGTTCACCAACTCATCCGAGATAACCGCCAAACAGATCACCGCACGCTATCCTCAGTTCAACATCGACAAGATCTACGCCGACGCCTAC
>DBXH01000009.1:2922-45880 GCA_002309335.1 Bacteroidales bacterium UBA1217
TTCATCACCAGCACCTGCACCTTCGGGCGCTACGATGTGCCCAACGAGACCTGCGGCGCCGAGGAGTTCCTTTTGGCCGACGGAGCCGGAATAGCCTGCGTCGCCGCCTCGCGGCCGATAGCCCACATACAGACGGTGAATACCGAGATGGTGATGCAAGCCCTCGATCCCGCCAACACCATAGGCGACGCCATCCGCATAGCCAAAAACAAACGTTCGGCCACCCAGTCGCTGGCGCTGATAGGCGACCCCGCGCTGCGGCTCAGCCATCCGCAATACAAGGTGGTGGTCACCGCCATCAACGGCCGCGAAGTCGACAGCCTTCACGCCGACACCGCGCTGGTGCTGTCCACCGTAACGGTTGAGGGCGAGATCAGAGACCGCGACGGGCTGCTCGTCGACGACTTCGACGGCACCATCTACCCCGAAGTATACGACCGCGCCGTGTCGACCCACACCCTGGCCAACGACAACGACGGCTACGAGGTGGCATTCACCCTGCAGAACAATATGCTCTACAAAGGACACGCCACCGTTAGCGGCGGGCGGTTCAGCTACCATTTCACGGTGCCTCGCGACGTAGCATACAAGTTCGACCGCGCCAAACTTTCGCACTATGCCAAAAGCGCCACCGACGACGCCACCGGAGCCTACCTCAACCTCTATCTTGGCGGTTTCGACGAGAGCGTAGACCTGAGCGAATCGCGGCCCGAAATCAGCCTATATATGAACGACACCAATTTCCGCAGCGGCGGCATCACCGACGCCTCCCCCACCCTGCTTGCCGTGCTCTACGACAGCGTCGGCATCAACGCCGTGGGGAGCGGACTGGGACACGACATCACCGCCACCCTCGACGGGAACCCGAACAACATCATCATCCTCAACGACTTCTACGAGACCGACATCAACGACGAGCACCGCGGAACAATACGCTACAACATCAGCGGACTGACGAGCGGCCGACACACCATAAGAGTGAAAGCGTGGAACATCTTTAACTACTCCAACAGCGCCGACATAGTGTTCTACGTCCACAGCGGCGACACTGCCACCACCAGCTTCGCCGCGTCGCCCAACCCCGCCAGCGAGCAAGTCAGCCTCAGTATGGAGCACAACTGCAAGGGCGGCATAGCGGGCGCGCAGCTCGAAATATTCGATATGCAAGGGCGCCGCGTGAAGACATTCACGCCGGCCGTTGCCGCCGACAGCTACGTTGTGGGACCCGTGTTGTGGAACCTCTGCGGCGACAACGGTATGCGCGTGCCGCCAGGAGTGTACATAGCCCGGTTCACAGTGACCACCGACGACGGCGAGAGACTGTTCGAGAAGGGCAAAGTGATTGTGAAATAGCGGCCGGCGCCCACCCCCCTCACGCTGGAAATCGGCCTGTGGAAGGGCTGCAAAAATGCTTTTGCAATTGCAAAACAACAAAGTTTTACAGTTCCCAAAAATCTTCCTATCCTTGCAATTCGAAATTAGATAACTGATTTAAGGCGAAACAACCTAATACAACGCGATATAGATTAATGGCATCAAAAGAAACAACAGCAAAACCATTCGTCAAGTGGGCTGGAGGTAAAGGACAACTGCTTAGCCAATTGGACGTGTACCTTCCACAGCAGCTTGACGGGAGGCCGTTTACATATGTTGAATAAAATAAACTATGATATCACAAAATGTGACATCATCATAATTTAAGAAATAAACAATGAATACGGAAACAGCATTACAGCCAGAAGTAATAAAAAATACAATATACGATATCCGTGGCCAAAAGGTGAAGACAGTCAGCTTAATTGTTTGATGTGTCAGGAAGAAATGGCCATTGAGTCTTTGCCGTTCTTGTCGGATTAAAACCGAGAACTGAGAACGCCTAATGCGACACACCCCGCCCTTACGGGCACCCCTCTCCGAGAGGGGAGGGAAATGGAGAACGGAAAATGCGACACACCCTGCCGCTGTTTTGCCACACGCGAATCAGCTTTGCGTAACACACCCCGGCCTTTTTATTCTCCGCTTCGCTATCGGGACGGCCACTGGCAGTCCCTTCACATCTCCGAGAGGGGAGGTTGCAGTGCGGTCCAAATCTGGTTACTGGTAACTGGTATCTTGCAATTGCAAATGCATTTTTGCTTCTTCTGAAAAAATCAGAAACCTCTAAAATGAATATTCGCAGCTCCACTCGCGAAACTGGAGACTTTTTGGAAACAGGTGTTCGTAAAATTCGGTGGATCTGACATCGTTCCGTCGAGGGCTTCATCGTCGAACTCGGCTCCGCGGAGATCGGCACCCTCGAAGTTGGTGCCGGAAAGGTCGCAACCCCGGAAGTCTGCGAACATCAGATCTTCGTAGGAGAGGTCGGCTCCCGCCAGGGTCTCTAGTTCGGGGAACTCCCGAATCACTTCGCCGTTTGTGTCTTTGATGATTACCATAACTTTATTTTTCGCTGCAAAATTACGAAAATTTTCCGATATGGATTTTTTACGGAAATTATTTTTATGCCTCTAAACTTTCATCCGCAAGAAAAAAAGTGGATCGGGCACAATAATTTTATAATAACGGCGTTTTAGTGGGACTTTATATCATCTTTGCACAATGAAGAAAAACTTTTTTAGAAGCATCTTGTTGACTTTGTTTGCGTTGGGAATGACCAACGGTGTGCAGGCTCAGTACAACTCTTCGACCAGCTCGTCGACTGGACAAAGCAACAACTATATCCACACGGGTATCCCTATCCTGCAGATTGCTCCCGACGCTATTGCCGGTGCACTTGGCGACGCGGGCGCCGCATACGAGCCCAATGCCTACTCGCAGCACTGGAACAACGCCAAAATCGCTTTCGCCCAAAACGAGATGAGCATCACTACAACCTATACTCCTTGGCTGCGCAAGCTGGACCCTGAGATGAACTTCCTCTATCTGGGTGCCTACAAGCGCATTAACAAGCGCAGCGCTGTTGCGGCTTCGCTCACCTATTTCACCCTGGGCAAGATTGACCACACCGATGAATACGGCAACGCGCAAGGTACTTTCAGACCCAACGAGTTTGCGATGGACGCCACCTACTCGATGAAGCTGGCGGACAATCTGGCCCTCGGCGCTTCGGCCCGATATATCCACAGCGACCTGACGCAGGGTCTGGATGTGGAGCAGATGACGACTAAGGCCGCCAACGCTCTGGCCGCCGACGTGGGTCTGTACTATGAATCGAACATTGACAAAAACCAGCAAATCGCGGCTGCCCTTACGCTCAGCAACCTGGGTTCGAAGCTTTCGTACTCGGACGACGACACGGAGAACGAGTTTCTGCCGGCCAGCATCAGAGTGGGCGGACGCTACTCGTATGAGATCGACGATTATAACAAGATCAATGTGCTGATGGACTTGAGCAAGATGCTCGTCCCCACCCCGCCGCAATGGAACAGCACCGACAGCGTGTGGGAGGGCTACTATACCGACCTGGCCGACTATCATATGACGGGCTCGGTGCTGGGCGCTATCCAGTCGTTCTACGATGCCCCGGGCGGACTGAAGGAGGAGCTGCACGAGGTGATGGTCTCGCTGGGTGCTGAATACTGGTATTCAAATGTGTTCGCCGCCCGTATGGGTTATTTCTACGAGCACAAGACCAAGGGCGCCCGCCAGTATCTGACTCTGGGTGTGGGTATTCGCTACAATGTGATGGAGTTTGACTTCTCCTACCTGCTGCCGACAACGAGTTTCAGCACCAACCCGCTGGCCAACACTATCCGCGCCACGATTACCATCAACTTCAAAAAGGATAAGAAATCGTGAAAATAAGAACCGGCATAGGATATGACGTTCACCAGCTGAAAGAGGGTCTCCCGCTTTGGCTGGGGGGCATCAGGGTGGAACATACGAAAGGACTTGTGGGCCACTCGGACGCCGACGTGCTTATCCACGCTATCTGCGACGCTCTGCTGGGCGCCGCTGCTCTGGGCGACATAGGTCAGCACTTTCCCGACAGCGACCCCGCCTATAAGGGTATTGACAGCAAGGTGCTGCTGAAGAATGTGTGCAACCTGCTGAACGAGAAGGGATATGCCATTGGCAATGTGGATGCGATTCTGTGTATGCAGAAACCCAAGGTGGCTTCGTACATCCCGCTGATGCGCCAGACTCTCGCCGAGGTGATGGGGATTGATGTCGACGATGTATCGGTAAAAGCCACCACCACCGAGCATCTCGGTTTCGAAGGCCGCGAGGAGGGTATATCGGCTATTGCTAATGTGTTAATTACCAGACAATGAAAGACGACAGCCAATATAAAGAAAAAGAAGAACAAGGCGTTGATCTGCTCGAAGACAACGGCTGCAAGCTGGTGTTGTATAACGACGACTACCACACGTTCGACTATGTGATAAAGGCTCTGGTGGACATCTGTCGCCACACGTACGAGCAGGCTGAGCAATGCACGATAATGGTTCACTATACGGGCAAATGCATAGTGAAGAGCGGCGGCTACGAGGAGCTGCTTCCTATGCACACCGCCCTGCTCAACAAACAACTAACATCGGAAATAATACAATAACTATGAGTTGGCCAATTATAATAATAGTACTACTTGCCGGATTGGCGCTGATTGCGCTCGAGATTGTGGCCCTTCCGGGTGCCGTTAGCGGCATCTGCGGCGGTGCGCTGGTGATTATCGGAGTGTGGCAGACTTACGCCCAATATGGGAACACCGCCGGCAATATCACCCTGATAGCGAGTATCTTTGTCGGCCTCATTATGCTTGTCATTCTGATGAAAAGCGGAACCTGGAAACGGTTCAGCCTTAAGGAGGAGAGCGACAGCAAGGTGAACCAGGTGGACGCAACGACAATAAAGGTCGGCGCTAAAGGCAAAACGATATCCCGACTGGCTCCCGCTGGCAAAGCCTTGTTTGACAATGAGATTGTGGAGGTGCACAGCGAAGAGGGCTTCATCGACGAAGGCGAAGAGGTGGAGGTAATCGAGATTGAAGGCTACAAAATTATTGTAAAAAAAACCAACCCTTAAACTTTAAACTAAAAACTTAAAAAATAAATATTATGGATCCCATTACACTTGTAATTATCTTTGCGTGTATCATTTTCTTGATACTGTTTCTGTGGCTGGTACCCATCGGAATATGGTTCCAGGCCCTTATCAGCGGCGTCCACACCTCGCTGATTCAGCTGATTTTTATGCGTTTCCGTAAGGTTCCGCCAGCTGTGATTGTGACCAATATGGTGTCGGCTGCAAAGGCCGGCCTCAAAGTGTCGCAGAACGAATTGGAGGCCCACTATCTGGCAGGCGGCCGCGTCAACAGCGTCGTAAAGGCTCTCATTTCGGCCGACAAAGCCAATATGAACCTCGACTTCAAGACCTGCACCGCTATCGACCTTGCAGGCCGCGATGTGCTCAACGCCGTTCAGACTTCGGTCAACCCCAAAGTTATCGACACTCCCCCTGTGGCCGCTGTCGCCAAAGACGGTATCCAGCTGATTGCTAAAGCCCGCGTAACCGTGCGCACCAACATCAAACAGCTGGTCGGCGGCGCCGGTGAGGAGACCATCCTGGCCCGTGTAGGCGAGGGTATCGTCACCTCGATCGGTTCGGCCACGAGCCACAAGCAGGTGCTCGAGAACCCCGACAGCATCTCCAAGCTGGTGCTCACCAAAGGTTTGGACAGCGGAACGGCTTTTGAGATTCTCTCGATCGATATCGCCGACATCGACGTTGGTAAGAATATCGGCGCACAGCTGCAGATGGACCAGGCCAACGCCGACAAGAACATTGCTCAAGCAAAAGCTGAGGAACGTCGCGCAATGGCTGTCGCTCAGGAGCAGGAAATGAAAGCAAAGGCTCAGGAGGCCCGCGCTAAGGTTATCGAGGCTGAAGCTGAAGTGCCGCTGGCAATGGCAGAGGCTTTCCGCAGCGGCAATCTCGGCATTATGGATTACTACCGTATGAAGAACATCCAGGCCGACACCGGTATGCGCGAATCCATCTCCAAACCGGCAGCAAACAAAGACACCAAGAACAACTAAAGAGAGTTGACCGGTTATAAATGCAAAGTTGCCCGAAACCTCGGGCAACTTTTTTTTTTGATGCAAAAGTTTTTTCCAAAATGAAAAAAAATGTGTATTTTTGCATTTTGAAATCTTAAAAGCAATTAATCCATGAGCACACAAGGTTTGTTCAAGTATTGTGCAACAATCCTGGATCTGGGAAAAATGCAGAATCGTTCTGTTGATTTGTCAAAGAATCATAATTTTAAAACAAATATGAAAAAAACATTATCATTTTTAGTTTTTGCGCTGCTGGGAGCTTTCGCGACGAGCGCGTGGGGGCAGGCCTACGACTTCACGGCTACTGCGCCGAGCGGACAGACGCTGTACTACAAGATTGTAAACGGTGAGGCACATGTGGTGCGGCCCGGAGCAGGTAGCATCTACAACAACTATATCACCGGGAGCCTGACAATACCTTCGACCGTCAGCAATGGCAATACAACATACGCTGTTACTGCATTGGATACTACAAACTCATCTGGTACATTTTATAAATGCACTGGCCTGACCTCCGTCACAATCCCCAACAGTGTCACCTCGATATGCAAAAATGCTTTCTCTAACTGCAGCGGCCTGACCTCCATCACCATACCCAACAGTGTCACCTCGATAGGCTATTATGCTTTTAACAGCTGCAGCAACCTAACCTCTGTCAATTATATCGGCACCATCGCCCAATGGTGCAATATTGCATTCAGTGATCCGGGCAGCAATCCTACTTACTACACCCACTCGCTGAACATCAACGGCAGTCCTGTGACCGATTTGATCATACCTGACAGTGTTACCTCGATAGGCAATTATGCTTTCTATAATTGCAGCAGTCTGACCTCCGTCACCATCCCCAACAGCGTCACCTCGATAGGCGATTACGCTTTTAACGGTTGCAGCGGTCTGACATCCGTCACCATCCCCAACAGTGTCACCTCGATAGGCGATTATGCTTTCAATTACTGCACTGGTCTGACTTCCGTCTCCATCCCCAACAGCGTCACTTCAATAAGCGCTTATGCTTTCTTTTGCTGCTTCGGTCTGACCTCCGTCACCATCCCCAACAGCGTCAACTCGATAGGCTATTATGCTTTTAACGGCTGCAGCAGCCTAACCTCTGTCAATTATATCGGCACCATCGCCCAATGGTGCAATATTGCATTCAGTGATCTGAGCAGCAATCCTATACGCTACGCCCACTCGCTGAACATCAACGGCAGTCCTGTGACCGATTTGATCATACCCGACAGTGTCACCTCGATAGGCAATTATGCTTTTGACGGTTGCAGCAGTCTAACTTCCGTCACCATCCCCAACAGTGTCACCTCGATAGGAAATTATGCTTTTGAAGGCTGCAGCGGTCTAACCTCCATCACCATCGGTAGCGGAGTCACCTCAATAGGAAATTTTGCTTTCAAAAACTGCAGCAGTCTAACTTCCGTCACCATCCCCAACAGTGTCACCTCAATAGGCCATTATGCTTTCTATAACTGCAGCAGTATGACCTCCATCACTATCGGTAACGGCGTCATTTCGATTGGCGATTATGCTTTTGACGGCTGCAGCAGCCTAACCTATTTCAATTATATCGGCACAATCGCCCAATGGTGCAATATTGCCTTCAGTCAATCGTATAGTAATCCTATTTACTACACCCACTCGCTGAGCATCAACGGCAGTCCTGTGACCAATTTGATCATCCCCGACGGTGTCACCTCGATAGGCAATTATGCTTTCTATAACTGCAGCAGTCTGACCTCTGTCACCATCCCCAACAGCGTCACCTTTATAGGGTATGCTGCTTTCTATCACTGCAGCGGACTGACCTCCGCCACCATCGGTAACGGCGTCACCTCGATAGGAAATTATGCTTTTGATAGCTGCAGCAGTATGACCTCCATCACCATCGGTAGCGGCGTCACCTCGATAGGCAATTATGCTTTCTATCACTGCAGCGGACTGACCTCCGTAACCATCCCCGACAGTGTCACCTCGATAGGCAATTATGCTTTCAATGACTGTAGCAGTCTGACCTCAATCACCATTCCCAACAGCGTCACCACTTTAGGCTCATATTCTTTCGAAAACTGCAGTAGTCTGACCTCCGCCACCATCGGTAACGGTGTCACCTTCATAAGCTCTTTTGCTTTCACGCACTGTAGCAGTCTGACTTCCGTCACCTTCGGTAGCGGCGTCACCTCGATAAACTTTTCTGCATTCTCTGGCTGCTTAAGTCTGACTTCCGTCACTATCCCCAACAGCGTCACCTCGATATCCGATTTTGCTTTCTATTGCTGCAGAAGCCTGACCTCCGTCACCATCCCCAACAGCGTCACCTCGATAGGCGATAATGCTTTCTCTAACTGCAGCGGAACAACCTTCGTCACCATCGGTAGCAGCGTCTCCTCGATAGGATATGATGCTTTCGCAGAGTGCTACAACTTAGATACAGTGTATATGATGCCCACCATACCGCCCACACTTGAAGGCACCTTTGTCTTTAGTGGAAATGCATCGGGCAGGGTGTTTATATTAAACGGCTGTTCCTATAACCACTATTATTATACCCTTCCCAGTAACCCCTGGTACAGTTACCGCGACAAACTCCGCCACCCATTTTACGACATCAATGTCAACGTAATGTCATCCGACTCGAACTACGGCACTGCCACAGTGATCCTGGGACCGGGCGATCGAGTGGTGCGCTGCGACTCCACAGTTGTTGTCGAAGCCACAGCCAATACAGGCTGTCACTTCGATCACTGGAGTTCGAACAGCACCAACAATCCTGACACCGTCACCCTCACGGGCGACAGCACCATCACGGCCTACTTCGCCCTCGACAGCTATAACCTCACTATCAACGTGAACGACGACTCGCTCGGCTCGGTGGCTACGCCGCAGGGCACCAGCGCCCTCTATCAAGACACGCTGATGGTGGTGGCAACTCCCATTGCCCATCACCACGTGGTCGATTGGGAGGGACAGGGCATTGTGGCCATCTCGATCCACAAGGACACTGTCTGGGTTAAGATGGACAGCAACCTCACCGTGACCTGCAATTTCGCCATCGACACCCACACCGTGGAGGTGCAAGAGAACGACATAACCCGCGGTATGGTGCAGGCAAACGGCACACAGTTCGCCTATGGCACCCTTTGCACGTTGACTGCAACGGCCTATACGGGCTACACCTTCACAAACTGGAGCAACGGTCTGACTACAAACCCCTACACCTTTGCCGTACTGGAGGATGTAAGTCTAACTGCTGTCTTCCTGGCTCCCGGCGAGCACGCATACACGGTGACAGTCAATGCCAATGACACCACGATGGGCAGCGTCAGTGGAGGCGGCACCTATGAGGAAGGAAGAGTCATCACCCTCGAGGCTACACCAAACGCCGGCTACCACTTCGTGCACTGGAACGACGACGTCACCGAAGCCACCCGCAACGTGACCGTCAAAGCCGACATAATCTTCACCGCCTACTTCGAGAGCGACAGTACCGAGGGCATCGAGGATGTTTGCAGCGAGATGAAAGATGTAAAAGTATATGCAAAGAACAGCCGCATCGTGGTGGTGGGTGCCACCGACGAAGTACGCATCTACGACATTACGGGCCGCAATATCGCCACATCAAAAGTTGTCGCAGGCACAGATGCCTGCATACCGGTGTACAACACTGGTGTCTACCTGGTTAAGGTGGGTAACCTTCCCACCAGGAAGGTGGTGGTGATAAGGTAGAAAATAATAGTTACCGTCTTACATTACATTGATATGTTAGAAATTGGAATAAAAGGGCATCTGGAACAGATGGTTACAGACGAGGTCTGCGCCGACCGCATCGGCAGCGGACTTGTAAAGGTGTTTGCAACACCGATGATGATTGCATTGATTGAACAGACCTGCAACGAGAGCGTTGTTCCGCTGTTGGAGGCTGGACAAGGTACCGTTGGGACGCAGGTCAATGTGAGCCACTGCGCAGCAACGCCTGTGGGAATGCGCGTTTGGTGCGACAGTGAGCTGGTAGAGGTCGACAGCAGAAGGCTGGTATTCAACGTAAAAGCCTACGACGAGTGCGGACTTATCGGCGAGGGACGTCACGAACGTTTCATAATAGACAGCGCCAAATTCCAAGAAAAAATCAACGCAAAGAAAGCACAATGAGAACATTACGCCATTTCCTACTGCTGCTGGCGCTGCTGCTGATAGTTCCAGCTTGCCGACAGGCCAATTCGCAAACTACAATAGTACAGGCCATCGACGACCCGCAGCAATGGACTCGCGACCTGCCGCTACCGGCACCTCTCAACGACCGCGCGGAACAGATACTGACCCGCAAAGCCTATGTGGTATCGTACAACAAGGATTCGAAACAGCCCAACTGGGTGGCGTGGAAACTCACCGCAGCTCACACCGACGGACCGGTAGCGAGACCGATGACCGCCTGGCACGATGACAAGGAGGTCCCGCAGCCGAGAGCCTACTATCAGGACTATCGCGGAACTGACTGGGACCGAGGACATATGTGTCCGGCGGGCGACAACAAATGGGACAGTGTGGCGATGTATGAGAGTTTCCTGATGACCAACGCCTGTCCGCAGAACAAAACCCTCAACAGCGGCATCTGGAACCAGATAGAAATGGACTGCCGCCAATGGGCTCGCAAATACGGCGAGATTTACATCGTATGCGGACCGATATTCCTTAATCAGGAACACGATTCGATAGGCCAGCATTGCATTCCAGTGCCCGATGCGTTTTTCAAAGTTATCGCCGACCTCAACCCCGAGCACCCGAAAGGTATCGGCTACATTTGCCGCAACAATGAAGGTAGACAGAAACGCGACGCCTATACCAACACTATCAGCGAAGTGGAACGAATTACAGGTTTCACCTTCTTCCCCAACCTGCCCGAAACGATCCGCACTACTGTCAAAGAGAGCATCGGAAAGTTTTAGAGGGGTAATCACGCATTAATTATATGCGTGGATTCCTCCAAGTATGAAATTGACACCGAAATAGGTGACAATAACGCTAAAGAAAGCAAGTACACAATAGAGATGAAACCTTGCTGGGCGGCTATCGTCGACAAAATGCGTCAAAGGGTAAATATATAGTATCAATGTTATAAGGGCCCACACTTCTTTTGGGTCCCACGCCCAATAGCGTCCCCACGAGATGTTGGCCCACAATGCGCCAATCACAATACCGACGGCCAGCAGTGCAACCGCGGGATAAAGCATCAGAAGACCTACATGCTTCATCTCGACCGCACGGCTACGAACGAACAGAGCCGCCACTCCGTTAAGCATCACAAAGAAAAACAGCGCATACGACATCATTATCACCGTTACGTGGAGTGTGAGCAGCGGCGAACTGAGAACCGGCATCAAATGTGTAACGGGCGGATTGCTGCCACTCATCATCGCAACCAGCAGACAGAAGCCCATTGCTAGCAGTCCTATAGACGGCGACATCTGATAACGGCGCGATGTTGCAACTGTTATCAATCCGGCTACAATAGCCATCAGATTCATACTGTCGAATCCTCCAGCCATAGGAATATGGCCTCCCGCAATCCAACGCAACGTGAATATCAACAACAGAAACAGCGTAATACACAAAACAATAACCATCGGAATCCAGTCAACACCTTTCTTATGCTTTGAAGTGCGGAACAAAGCAACAGCAAAGAACACCAGTCCTAAAGCAACAGTAAGCATAGCCAGCCATTTGCCCGTAGTCAGATGGTTATAAAGACGTTCTGCATTGTACTGTGTATTGGACGGCAGCGCAACGGAGGCGTTCTTGCGCTGATATTGTGCCGTTTTATCAAAGACCCGCTCCAATTCGGCATAATCACCCTTGACAACAAGTTCCTGACAGTAGCTAAGTTGCTTGCGAATAAAAAAGTATTCATCGTCAGGCGTATATAGCGGCAAATCATCGTTTTGAGCAAACCAGCTCACACCACCCATACTGTCCGCAACAGGAAACATCTTGACAAACTTGCCACCTACAAGCATTTGCACCAGATTGAACTTCTCACTTGCAGCACGCATAGTCTTCGACTTCTGCATACCACCCACCGGCATTGCCGACATAGCTCCCATTCCTTTAGGAGAGCCAAATGCATCCTGATGAGCCAGAAGGCCGTTATACGATACTTTTCCGCCTTTAATACCCAGCAACAGGCGTACATCGTCACCTTTAACCTTGATCATCGGCTCGTCGGCCCATTCGCTGAAATAGAACATCCAGCCGCTGAACACCTGTTCCGGAGTAAGTCCCTCATAACGTGCACTACCGCAGAGTTTTGTCGTAAAATCTTTGGCCATAGTCTGCAGCGGACAAATGCGTCCTTTGTAAAGCACATACATCTGCCCCATCTTGTCAGCTGTAGCCTTCGGCAGAGTATGCGGAGCAGCGACTGCCTGATTAGCTCCCGTCAGCATCAACAAGAGAACGACCGACGCGCCCTTCGCCAATCGGCGGAAATTCGAGTTTCGCGACGCAAACAGCAGCACAATTCCGGCAGCCATAAGCAGATAACCTAAATATGTGAACGCAATTCCCCAAGGATCATACGCCACACTGAGCACCGAATTGCCCTCATCGTCATAGTCCTCCTGATAAAAACGATAGCCACTATGTTTATATATACTATTCATCGATATTTCCGCACTCTCACCATCGACTAGAATGTAACTCACGAAATCCATTGGTGTTTTAGTGCCTGGATACGGCACAATCTCGAATCGCTCGAGAGTTATAGAGAACGGGATATCAATTGTTTGTCCGTCCTCAGCGGTATAAGAACCAATATGGACTGAAGGCTGCAGTTTGACACTACCGAAACGACCTGTTGCAGATGTCAGCAGTCCGCCTATAAGGACAAATACCACCGAACTGTAAAGCAACAGTTTATAAGGCTTATGCCACATACGTTCCTTTACAATCGACCAAACCACAAAGACTCCGACCACAGCCAAAAGCAGATAGAACCACAACGCTCCATAGATGTGAGCTGCAGCCCAGTCGTGTCCTTTAAACTTCTCAACAATGGTGCCGGCAGCCAAAACTGCGACAACCGGCACCATAAGTAATAAATGTATGTTGAATTTCTTTCCCATTCTCAAAAATAAAAAAAGGATGAAAGGCCACATAGCCTCTCATCCTTCATAATTGTTTAACTTTATATTGCATCAATAAATTTCACAACAGCGTCGCGGTCGGCCTTGCTGAGTTTGCGGAACTTTTCAACAGTCCAACGTGCATCGCTCTGCGGTGCACCGTGCCACATAATTGCTTCAATCACGTTGCGTGCACGCGCATCGTGCAGGCGGTCGGCGTGTCCACTGCATAACGGAGCCAGTCCGCGTCCCCACAACGGAGTTGTACGACACCAGCCGGTGCGTATGTCATTGACCATATAGAGGCGGTGCTGGACGAAGTCGCTGTAGGGCCATATTTTCTGATGTGGATAACGTGGCAGACGTGAATCGGCAGTCTGGAAGAAGCCTGTGGGATCGGTAAACTCGTCGTTACCCGTAGTCCAACTTGGACGGTGGCAGGTGGCGCAACCCATATCGCGGAACAGCTGACGACCACGTTGTACATCAGGATCGCTCAGATTACGTGCAGCAGGAACAGCAAGTCCACGGTGCCAAACCATAAAGTTCACATAGTCCTTGTCGCTCATCTCGGCGGGTAAGGTGTCGCATAGCAGATAGTTGCGGATATCGGTTGCGGGGTCGCCTGTCTTGTTCCACTGGGGGAAATAGGTATAGAAATTGGCCTGCACATCAGGGTCGTTGGCCGATGCATCGGCGTATATGCTCGGTGTCAGACTTAAATAATGGCTGCGTTTGTTACTGCGAGTCACATTGGTGATATTCCAGATTGCGTTGCTGCCCGGTGCATCCTGCAGAGGTCCACGGGTAAGTGCATAAGTAAAGCGCTTGGGATGATTAGTGTTGCCATAGTAGGCCGTCGGAGCCCAGTCGTTACCAGCCCAGAAAGATGGATTAAGGTTGGCCCCTGCATCATATTCCTTCTGATACTGAGCCTTTAACGAATCGTCGGGAATTGCGTCGATAAGACCGGTACCATAGATGCCGATAGTGGTCTCCAAGCGGAAAGCCAACTGACCGTAGGGTGTAACCAACGGAGCATAGAAAGCGTCTTGAGGAATATATACCTCAGGATAAATCAGGCTATAGCTCTCACCATCCTCGAATTTATTGCCCCATTCGTCGGTGTAATTGAGCCACGATATCTGAATTTTCTCCTCATCGATAGGAGCTTTGAAAGGCGGAACAGCCTTTGTCTGCGGCATACCCGCGACAGAAGGCTCATAGCCATTGGTGGCGCTGTTGTAGACCACAAGCAGATAACCGTTGGCCCAATCGTCAGCACGATAACGCTCCATACGGCGACCGTGACCATAACCAGGGTGACATCCCTCGCACGACGAACGCACATAGACAGGTCCCAAGCCGTTGAATGGCGGATTATTCTGCGTGACAGTATGCTCAAAGAACATTTCACCATACTTGAACGCTGTGGCCATACCTGCTCGTTCGGTAGCTGGTGTCGGATCCTCGTAGGCTGAAGCCGACTGATTGAACGTTGTTCCCAGTTCACCGCCGGCAAGAGTTTCCTCTGCCACCCACGCAGGCTGGTCAGAGTCGACAGGTGTAGGTTCAACGGGGTCTTCTTTGCAGGAAGTGATGCTCACCAGAAGCATCAGCACCCCTAATAATAATGGAATATGTCTATTCATAAGAAAAGTATTTAAAGGTTTTTATTATATTGATTAATTCTTTCTTATGGCATCAATCACCTCGTCAAGTGCCTCGCTCAATTCAGCACAAGCCTCAACAGCTTCACCGTTGGCGGCATCTGCATAATGTAATGCAAAAGGTGCAGGCATTGCTTGAATTTTAGCCAAAGCGTTATCAATCTTCGTCATAACCTTTGCATCAAGGTCAGCGTCAATAGAAGCCACATAGTTGTGCAGCGACTTGCTGTTGTCGCGCTGGCCTTCAATACCACCCATCCACACATTCTGAATGCTTCGGATATTGTTGGCAAAGTCAGTTATTGACATATAGCTGTAGGGCGACTCAATGTAAGTTACATCCTCTCCGTGCCAAGCGGCATAAATTTTGGAACTTCCTACTTCGTCGGCGATATCGACACAACCCTGTACAATGGCAGTCATTGCAGCGATGCGGCTGGCGTATGTACTGCCGGCTTTTCCTGCGTTCTTCATATTCCATCCATAGCTGTTTCCACTACCAGCCACATCATAGGCCATCTCCAAATCGTCGAGCTTATCGATATGGCTTTGGGGAGCGTTATCGCCCAGCCAGCCAACCTCAAGTTGATAGCAACGGTTGCGAAGGTCGCCGGCCACAGCCACAACATATATCCACTCGTCAGCGGTGATGCTGGCCACTTGTTTGGGCTGACCATTGGCAAAGAGGATATACTCAATACCATGAAAACCAAGCAGAGCATTACCCAGACGTTCTCCTGCCACTACATCACCATCCTCACCATCGAGATCCGCAATCATTGCAGGACTATTCATCAGCGTATTGAAAGCACTCTCATCCAAAGGCCACGAGTCGATGTGCGGGTCAATACCAAAATCGCCAGCGGCTCCAAAGAGGAATGCCTCGCTCTTCTCCCACCAAGCTCTAGCCTCGAGGAATGTCTCGCAAGCTGCTTGAAGACCGTTCTGTGTTGGATTGTTTTTTAAGGCAGCCAACTGTTCGGCCAGACTCTCAGCAGCCTGAGCCAAACCCGAATAGGTTGGAGCGACAGTGTGGTCGACAAACTGGGCTGCAATAGCGGCAGCGTTCTCATCGTTATCAGCATTGTTTACCGGCTTCTCATCTTCCTTGCAGGAAGTGAAAGACATCGTTGCAACGGCAAAAGCCGTCAGCATAGCAAGTTTAAAATAGTTTCTTTTCATCATTATGCAGTTTTTTGTTTATTGTTTAATTCTTAAATAATCCTGTCCAAGTAACTCCAACAGCTACAAATGGCTCGCTGTTGAACTGCGATGCCAGCAGACGCACACCACCTTCGGCCTTGATAGCAATCTCCGGCAACGGACAATAGTTGATACCAGCCGACAAATACTGACGTTCGGCCCATTCCACATCAGCCAAACCTTCGGCAGGCACGAAGCTGTCATAATGGTCATAACGCGCAAAAAGGAACAGTTTTCTATTTCCTTTTTTACGCTCACCATTCACCAATGCCATAAGGTTGATACCAGCCTCAATACCAGCATCCCAAGCGGCCTCACCTACAGTGGTATGCGGATAGGGATTGCCCGTCATAGTGGTCTGATTCTTATTGCGACTCGATATCAGGGCGGCATCACCCAGATGGCCATAGTCAACATTGCCGCGAACCGTAAACCAGCGATTGCGGTAGGCGAAATCAAACGCGCCAATCATCACAGTACCCTTTGCACCATAGTAGCGCGATGTCTCACTGTAAACCGTTGTAGTAATGTCGTTCGAGAAACTATTGCCAACGTAACCGCTCAAGCTGAGACGCAGACCTTCAATGCCCGTCCAGTCGACACGGGCGGCGGTGCAGACGCCATTAGCCGGGCGAAACTCATAGGGTGATGATGAGCCGTTGTGAATCCAACCAGCATCGTTGAACAAGTTGCTGTTGAGCGACGGTAGCAGCTGCACCTCATAGCGGAATGTCCCTGCCCTACCCCATACGCTTAGACCCGTCTCGTGCCAAGTGCAAGGCATTATAGTATTCTCGCCTTCTGGACGGTAGACACTAAAAAACATATTGGGAGTATGGTTATTGTTGGTCATACCGACAGGCACCACGATATGCCCGGCGCGGATATTCAGATGCCGACCAAAACTCTTCTGCACCCAGAATTGCTCGAGAGCCACTTCACCGCCTCGTTCTATCTCCTGCTCAAATTCACCAGTCTCTTCTGTTTCCTTCTCGACAGCAGCCTCGATGCCACCGTGTTCAAATTCAATCTCCATGCCAACCGACCAACCGTGACCAAAGTCGTATCCTAACATAATGACTGCGTGAGGGATATCTACACGACTATAACTTGGAGCATCCTTATAGCGGTCAGCGTGCGAATAGCGGAACACATTGTCGCTATAAAAATGGTGACTGTACACAGCCTCACCATAACCACCAACGGTGAGGCGAGATTTATGCGTCATTGTGTCGTTTTGAGCCGAAACGGTGCCGATGACAAACAATGGCAATCCAATACAAAGTATTGATAACAAATCTTTTCTACTCATCCTTTTGCATTATTTTCCAAATGCAAAATTCCTTACTCTTTAAAATGTAGACAATCACTAAAAATAGTGATTATGGCACAATCGTTAGTTATTTCAAGTGATTTCACACTTATAAGTGATATCAGCTGCAGAGCTCGTTGTCGCCGTCCCACTGATAAATATCGTCCCAGATGGTCCAGTCCTTGATCTTGATGCGGTCGCTGATATTGCACTCGGCATATTCGTCGAGCATACGCTCATAGATCTGTTTGACTTCGCTGGCGTTGAAGAGTGGCATTAGCCGTATGTCCTGTTCAGCACGCTGGCGGCAACGGTGGAAAAGTCGGCGGAACTGTCTCAAATTATGATGGTACCAGCAGGTGCAGCGGTTGTTGATCCAACTGCGGTTGATTTTGAACAAGGCTGTCGCTGAATATAACAGTACCTTGTAAGATTCGACGTGGAGACCCAAATTCCAAAGTTCGTCACTATAGCGCTCATATTCCAGACTGAGTTGACGGCAATAGTGTTCCGTGCCCAATGGCAGTTCTTGTTCCAATCGTTTTTGCAGATCAAGTCGTTTGAGGTGTTCTTCCTCAACGAGATACATCATATCCGAATGCAGGTGGGTTTCTTTTCCATTGCTCCAGGCGAGCATAACTTTGGTTTTGCGGTCGTAGGTTTGTGTTTCCTGAATTTGATTCTGGTTTTTGTTTTCGTTCATATTCATATTTTTGAATGTTTAAATGTTTGACAAAAGCGTTGATTCGCATCGGGTCGCGCTGGCTTTTGCAAAAAAGAGAAATATGTCAAAGACCTCGGAGCCATTTGCGTCAGAAAAGGCATACAATCCGCCTTCCGAAGGACGCTTTTGGCGACCCGACGAATAACTATTTCTCAATTCAAAAATATGATTTATAGAAAATTAACGCATTATTACGTTTGCTTTTGTTAATGCAAATATACGAAAAAAATTAAAAACCAAATGTTTTTATAAAATAATCTACCACATAGTTCGTTATTAAAACATTATGAAACACGGACATATTTTACATCGGATCATCATTGCCGCATTATTGGCCACTGTTTGTGTACCGGCGGTCAATGCACAGCAGACAAGGCAACAGCGTCTGCGCCAACACCTTTACTATCTCGCAAGCGACAGCCTAGAGGGGCGTTTGGCTGGCAGCGAGGGAGGAGCTAAAGCACGCCAGTACGTTCTAAATCAATACAAGGAGATTGGTCTTAAGCCCTACAGCGGTGACGGACTCTTCACTTTCAAGCCGGCAAAAGCAATGACCTCTGTGATGATGGGCAAAGGTGATTTGAAAAACATTCTAATGATGATTCCCGGCAACGACCCGCAGCTGAAAAACGAGTATATAGTGCTCGGTGCCCACTACGACCATGTGGGCGTGAAGGGCGGCAAAGTATACAACGGTGCCGACGACAACGCATCGGGCAGCACAGCTTTGATTGAGATTGCCCGCGAACTGTACGCACACCGCAGCGAACTGAAACGCAGCATCATAATCGCCGCCTTCGACGCTGAAGAGGAAGGACTGTTCGGCTCGAAAGCAATGGTAACTATGCTTGACACCAACATCGACAAGGTCAAAGTGATGATGAGCATCGATATGGTCGGCTGGCTCAGCGCCAACGATGCACTCATAATCGAGGGCTCCTCCACCCTGTCGGGCGGCAAAGAGGCTATGGTCAAGCTTGCCGACGAGCAGGGTATGAGGCTTAAACTGAAAGGGTTTGAGCACTCCATAATGACCGCCACCGACACCGAGCCCTTCGCCAAACAGGGACAACGCCCCACGCTGGCAGTCACCACGGGCCTCAAATCGCCCTACCACAAGCCCGAGGATGATGCAGACCTGATTGACTACGAAGGTCTCGACCGCATCTGTACTTATATCTCCGAACTCACCCTTCGCTGGGCTACCGACCAGACACCGCTCGAGCCTAGCGGCAAAGTGGCTCCCAAACACCGCATCCAGTTGCGTCCATTCGAGATAGGTCCCATTGTTGGTTTCGGTTCGGCAGGATTCCGCTATCCAGGCTCAGCATTCTACGGCAAAACAGGCCTCGAGGGACACATCGGTATCGACAGCCGGTTCAATTTCAAAAAACTCTCACTCCAAACCGAAGCCCTCTTCAACATTGCAAGAATGCCAAAACCCAATCTGGACGGTACCACAGTCAACGACATTTTCGACGACTACACCAAAGAGACCCACTCAAGTGTCTTTGTGCCCGTTTCGCTGCTGTGGAACGTAACACCCTCGGGAGACTTATATCTCGGTGCAGGCGCTAACCTACGATTTATGCTCAACCACACCGACATCTACAACGCCAACCTTTGGGGAGTGCACTGGACATTGGGATTCAGAATGGGACAAATAGGATTTTCGGCTATGGTGCTCCATCAGCTCACGCCATATTACAAAGACGCCTCCAAACCCAAAGTCACCTCCATCCAAAGCTGGTTCACCATAAGCTATATGCTATGAGCACGAGTGTAATATGGGCCTTGATATGCGCCCTCCTTTGGACAGCCGGAATGATCTATTTTGACTGGAAGAAGAAAAAGAAATAAAACAATAGGGTGCCTGAAAAGGCACCCTATTATAATATTAATTACCTTTTTTATTTCAGATTCTTGAGAATCTGCAAGGTGAGATCCCAGAACATCTGGACGGTCTTAATTTCGATACGCTCGTCGGGACTGTGGACACCGCGCAGGGTCGGACCGTAGCTGATCATATCCATCTTGGGGTATTTCTCACCGATGAGACCGCACTCCAAACCAGCATGGATGGCGCGTACAATGGGTTCGTGACCGAACATATTCTTATAGGTCTCAACACCCACCTTTAGCACTCGGCTGGCAGGATTGGGTGTCCAGCCAGGATAGCCGTCGCCGTGCGAAACGTGCGCACCAATCATACGGAAGGTTGCCTCTATCTTCTGTGCAGCTGCAAACTTGGCACTCTCAACACTGCTACGCTGCGAAGTTGCGATATGTATCTGTTTGTCATCCATCTTCACCGAAGCAAGGTTGGTCGAGGTTTCGACAAAGTTGGGTATCTCGCGACTCATTGCCAGCACACCGTGAGCACAGGCAAAAAGACTGTTGAGCAGATTGTACTGAGTGTCGCGGTCGATAAGCAACTGAGGCATATCAATCGGGGTGAGTTCCACCTTAAGGTCGGGTTCGGTGCTGCGGAATTCAAAGGTAAGATGCTCGCGAAAGTCAGCCACCATCTTCTGGAAATCAGCGTCGTACTCTTTTGCTACAACGATATCGGCGTAGGCTTCGCGGGCAATAGCGTTGCGAAGATTGCCACCGTCGATGCGAGCCAATCCGATTTTATATTTGTCGGTGGCGTTCCAGAGGATGCGTGTGAGCATTTTGTTAGCACAACCGAGACCCTTGTTGATGTCGTCACCACTGTGTCCGCCTTTCAAGCCGCTGACTTTGACGCGATAGGCTACCTCGCCGGCAGGACAATAACGTGTGGTGTAGTCGATGGCAACTGTGGTGTCGATGCCACCGGCACATCCGATGCAAAACTCGCCTTCATCCTCGTCGTCAAAGTTGAGCAGAATGTCACTGCGGAGCCACTCGGTTGAAAGGCCGCCAGCGCCAGTGAGACCAGTCTCTTCGTCGACGGTGAAAAGAGCCTCAAGCGGACCGTGTTCGATGGTGTCGTCGTCGAGGATGGCAAGTATTGCCGCAACACCAATTCCATCGTCAGCTCCAAGTGTAGTGCCATCGGCGGTAAGCCATTCACCATCGAGGACGGGCTGTATGCCGTCTTTCAGAAAGTCGAAAACCTTATCGCTGTTTTTTTCGCACACCATATCCATATGAGCCTGCAGGCATACACCCTGCGACTGCTCGTAGCCTTTTGAGGCCGGTTTGCGAATTAGGACATTGCCCAGTTCGTCGCTAAAGGTTTCGAAATTATGGTCTTTGCCAAACTTTTGCAGATAAGCGGAAATCTTTTCCTCGTGCTTCGAGGGGCGCGGGATTGCCATAATCTCGCTGAAATAGCGCCATACCGAGGCGGGTTTCAATTGTGATAACATATATATAAGTAATTTAGTAATTTATCCTACTATTAATTAAAATACAATTATCTTAACGAACAAAACGTCAATTTGTTGTAATGATACGAAAAAATTAATAAACGGCTATCCGACAATGCATTACATCTTCTTTTACGTAAAATGAACTTGCATTGGGTAAAAAAAATAGTTCAACTGACAGATTGACAAGTTTAAACCGGGGAAAAAGAGTATCTTTGCATTTCAAAATCATCAAAATCTAATCATTAAAATTTTAATGCAATGGAAGAAAACAGAACAATCAACCAGGAAGCTATGCGGCTTCTCGACGAGGCGGCTTTCACCTCATCCAAAGTCAAGAAAAGAGAACGCAAGGACGGCGTAGTAAGCGAGGAGAATATGTACCCCGCATCGAAGGCCGAGACCGACCGTATGACAGAACTGCTACATCAGGCAGAACAGGTTGCCGACGACGTCAACGAAGAGGAGTTCCGCAATAAATACGACCAACTCAACGACATTGTACAATGGTCGAATCAGCGTCACCGCACGTGGTCGTGGGGACTCATAGTCGGAGCTTTGGTCTGCGCTCTCATTCTGCTCATTGCACGCAACTCCGACAAGAAAGACGCCGAACTTCGCAAAGCCAACCTTGCCCAAGTAGAGGCTTGGACACCGTGCGACACCACCATCACGTGGGAAAACTCAGCAGAAAAGTCGAACTACGACATCTGCCGCACCAATGCAAACAATTGGAAAGCCTATCGTCTATCAGAATACAAATCCAGGTGTATCGGCAATCAGAAGAGTATAGAAAACTACCAAAAGATGGCCGACACCGCCTCTACACAAGAGAAAAAAGAAAGTTACCTAAAACAGAAGGCCCACTATGAAGAAGAGTCCGTGAAAAACCGCGCCCGTTTCGACAGCGTGGCAGCGATGAAGTACGAACAGGTGAAACAGGATGCCCTCAACTATCATCAGGACAGAGTCGACTCGGCCAATTCGAGTGCCGGCTCAAAGGTCGGATTCATCATCTTCCTTTTAGTCCTCATTGCGCTCTACATCTGGACCGGTTATCCTTATGGTTACGAACTGACTCGCACACGCACACGCGACAAGATACTTGGATGGGTACGCAAAATCAGTTTCTGGCTTGCCGGTGTATTCTTCGGCACAGGTCTACTTATGCAACTCTTTGCGCCCGACAATCTTGTAGAATATGTCTACAGCAACGGCCGTCGCGAGACCCGCCGCGAGACCGACATTGCAGGCACCACAACCAATGTTATGATCAAATTCATTTTTATGGCCATAGGTCTCTTCATCTTCTGCTTCATTTCCATACTACTTATGCTCATTGAAACCATAGGTGGCCTGCGTAGCACCATCGCCACCACATTTAGCAAAAAGAAGAGCGAGCCAACCCAAATCAACACTCCCGCAGAAACAAACTAACCAGAATTCAAAGAATAATGAACAGTGGAAAGGGCAACAATTTGCCCTTTCTTTTTTCATATCATTTTATTTTCATATCTTTGCAAATAATTACACACTACAATATTTTCAACAATTAACTAAAACTCAGCACAATAAACAATGATTGGACTCTTGGGAAGCGGCAGTTGGGCAACCGCTATAGTAAAGATTCTTCTCGAAAAGAAAGACCGACGCATTAACTGGTGGGTACGCGAAGAGGATGCCATACCAACGCTGATTGAAGAAAAACATAATCCGATGTATCTAAGCGAAGCTTACATCGATACCAGCCGCACGAACATAAGCAGCGACATAAACAAGGTGATTGAAGAAAGCGACGACATCTACCTAGTCATTCCATCAGCATTTGTCGACAAAGCATTAAAGAACGTTTCGAAAGAGCTGCTGCAAAAAAAACGTATTATTTCTGCAGTAAAAGGCATTGTGCCTGAATATACAAAAATCATAACAGAATACCTGCGCGAGCAAATAGGAATGGAATATGAGCAGTTGTGTATAGTCAGCGGGCCGTCGCACGCAGAAGAAACTGCACGACAGAGGCTTACCTATCTTGCAGTAGCATCGACAAACAAAAGTTTTGCCGAAGAGGTGCGCCAGCAAATCGACTGTCATTATATCAGAACAACCTACTCGACCGATATGACCGGCATAGAGTGTGCCGCGGTGCTAAAAAACATATATGCAATAGCAGCAGGTATGTGTAGAGGATTGGGGTATGGCGACAACATAATAGCCGTCTTGATTTCCAACGCATTGCAAGAGATGACTGATTTTATGCAACATATCTCACCAATTATTGGCAACGGCGACTTCAATGCCGATGGACGTCTACGCCAGTTTGAGAGTTTTGCATATCTCGGCGACCTTCTGGTGACCAGTTACTCACAATTCAGCCGCAACCGTACTTTCGGCAATATGCTTGGCTACGGCTACAGCATAAAAGCCGCCCAGCTCGAGATGAAAATGGTTGCCGAAGGATACTATGCCGTCAAAGGCGTTAAGAAGATTTTGCAAGAACTCAACCTGAAAATGCCCATTGTCGAGGCAATATATGCGGTACTTTACGAGCGCAAATCGCCGGCGAAACAGATGAAAAACGTGTTGGAAAATCTCAATTAAGCTCTCAAAACAGGAGTAAAAAGAGTAAAAAAAGGCATTGAAACAATAGTTTTATTACCAGAAAAATCACACAATCTCAACAAATTAACAAAGCAAAATAAAATAATTTGCAAAATAAGTGTACCAAATACAAATTTTATAGTACTTTTGCAAAACATTATTAACCCTAAAAAACTAAAGAAAAATGGCTTACAAGATCACTGACGTATGCGTTGCTTGCGGTACCTGCATTGGCGAGTGCCCTGTTGGAGCAATTTCCGAAGGCGACATCTACAAAATTGACGAGAACGCTTGCGCAAGCTGCGGCACCTGCGCTGATGCTTGCCCGACTGGCGCTATCGTTGAGGCATAATCGTTTGCTGAACCGATTAATAAGAGGATGCGACGCCAAGGCGAAGCATCCTCTTTATTGTTGATGATGAGTGATTGGAGAAACTTTTAAACCCACAATATGATACAACTTCAATACATAAAAGAAAACCGCGACGAGTGTATCGAGCGACTCAAAATAAAGAATGTCGCCGATGTGGAAGCACGTATTGACGAGATAATTGCACTTGACGAACGCCGCCGTTCGCTACAGCAGCGTAGCGATGCTGTAAAAGCAGAGCAGAACGCTATCGCCAAGGAGATTGGAATGCTATTCAAACAAGGCAAACGCGACGAAGCAGAAGTCAAGAAGACCCGCACCGCCGAACTGAAAGGCGAAGAGAAGCAACTAGCTGACGAGATGAACGCTGTTGAACAGGAGTTGAACACAAAACTCATTTCGCTGCCCAACACTCCTCATATCAGCGTTCCTAAAGGCAAGTCGGCTGACGACAATCTTGAGGTTGGACGTTTCGGCACGATGCCCGAACTTAGCGACAACGCATTGCCCCACTGGGATTTGTGTGCAAAATACGATCTTGTTGATTTTGAACTTGGCAACAAGATCACTGGAGCCGGATTCCCTGTCTACAAAGGCAAAGGTGCCCGCCTGCAGCGTGCCCTCATCAATTTCTTCCTCAACAGCGCCGCCGATGCCGGATATACTGAAATTCAGCCACCGCTGATGGTCAACGAGGCTTCCGGACTTGGCACCGGCCAGTTGCCCGACAAAGAGGGACAGATGTATGCCATTCCGCTCGACGGATTCTATATGATTCCCACCGCTGAGGTACCTATCACCAACATTTACCGCAACGTGATTGTCAGCGCCGACCAGTTCCCCATCAAGCACGCCGGATATAGCGAGTGTTTCCGCCGTGAAGCCGGCAGCTATGGCAAGGATGTGCGCGGCTTGAACCGTCTGCACGAGTTCAGCAAGGTGGAAATCGTTGTTATTGAACACCCAGACCGCAGCTACGAGCGCCTTGAGGAGATGAAGAAACACGTTGGTGGACTTCTCGACAAACTAGGACTTCCCTACCGCATTCTGAAACTCTGTGGTGGCGACATCAGCTTCACCTCGGCAATGACCTTCGACTTCGAGGTGTGGAGCGCCGCACAGAAGCGCTGGCTCGAGGTCAGCTCAGTATCGAACTTCGAAGCATTCCAGGCTAACCGTATGAAACTGCGCTTCAAAGATGAGAACGGCAAGACGCGCCTCTGCCACACCCTAAACGGCAGCGCACTAGCTTTGCCGCGCATAGTCGCAGCCCTGCTCGAAAATAACCAGACTACTGACGGTATCACGATGCCCGAGTGCCTGAGACCCTATCTGGGATTTGACAAGATTGCCTAACCCAATTGGACAATACAAACAATCAAGGGTGCAACAGCGTTGCACCCTTGATTGTTTATTATAATACAGTTTGTTTATTTTCCTTTCTATGCGGCTTTGCGTTCTTTCTCAGCTTGTTTCTCGGCAGCCTTGCGTTCCTTTTCAGCCTGCTTTTCAGCGGCTTTGCGTTCTTTTTCGGCCTTTTTCTCGGCTGCCACACGCTCCTTCTCTGCTCTCTTTTCGGCATTCAGGCGCTCCTTTTCAGCCTTTTCAATAGCTTTGCGTTCCTCGGCAGCAGCCTTGCGTTCCTCCTTGGTCATATTCTTCTCGGCCTCTTTTGCGCGGGCTTTCTGGGCCTTCATTTCCTCTTGCTGACGAGCCTTTTCCTCTTTAGCTGCCTGTTTTTCAGCAGCAGCA
Organism: Bacteroidales bacterium UBA1217; assembly: GCA_002309335.1. GTDB lineage: Bacteria > Bacteroidota > Bacteroidia > Bacteroidales > P3 > Colimorpha. The sequence goes on from DBXH01000009.1 coordinate 29,097, forward strand.
CGTTCTTTATCGGCCTTGTTGTCAATTGACTTGTCTGATTTCTTTGTTGGCTTGGAGGCGGCTGCGGTTGATTTCTTTTGCGGCTTGGAGGCTGATTCCTTAACTTCTTTGTGATAAGTTAGGGTGCGGAGAGCGGCATTGTTGAAAACGCCATCCTCGAACTGCAGGCGAACGGTCCAGTTGCTCATACTATCATAAACATAGTCAAAGGTGTAGACAATAGTACCATAGGGTCTTTCAACAGTCATCTTTACGCAATCGCCAAATTCGTTATTCTCGTAAGAATAGGTCTCATCGGCAGCTTTGGCGTGGACGGTTTTCTTGGTCAGGAAGCCACGATTGTCATAATTGTAAGTGATGTTCGAGATCTGCTTTTCGCCCGATGAGTAATCGACGACTTTCTCGCTGACAAGCAGGTTCTTATGGTTATACTTATACTCACACACTTTTGCGGGAAGGCTGTCGACATAGTAGTAGCTCGAATTGAGTACGAGTCCGTCCTCGCTGAGTTCCTGACGGCATTTGAGGTCGAAGGGATAGCTGTTGGTGTAGGGAGTAGTATTCAGGTCTGCCTTAGCGAGGTTGATATTGGGGCTGTAGTCGTGGGCTTCGGCATAGACGTTGATGTCGGCGAAATTGCCATTGTATTTGGCTTCAACCTTATAGCCTTCGCCCAGGAATGTTGTAAGTAGGCCGTTGGGGGCGTAGGTGCAGCGGGTGGTCTTGCCTTGCTTGCCTTGATGGGTGTAGGTGATGGTGAGCATACGACCGGCAGGGTTGAAAGTCACGATGCGGCCATTGTCCTCGCGCAAAATGCTGCGGAGATCCTTGATAAACCATTTGCGTTCAGGCCAATCCTCGCGAAAATAGTCTTTGCGAAGCAAAATATCCTCGTCCATAGAGGCCACATTGCCGCGAAGACCCATCTGCCCGCGGTCCATACGGAGGTTTACGATATCCTGCGCCTTTAGAGGAGCAATCGCGCAAAGCGCTATAATAGTGAGCAATAAGATTTTTTTCATAATAAAAAAACATATTTTTTGCGATGCAAAGATACGAAAAAAAAGGGAATGGAGATAAAATGTTATTTTTATTGTTTTGGGAACTGTTATTGGTAATCAGCAAAAACAATAGACAATAATCTTATATACCGATAGTTGCATTATGATACGCATAAAATATGCGTAAACCCAGAATTAACCCAGAACTAACCCAGAGGCATACCTATGGCAACGCTAATCAAATTTAAGTTTTTTTTAGAATATTTCTTCACTCCGATTTTTTTTTGTAAATTTGCATCGTTAAATATCACCATTATTAATGGTGAAAGAGATTATTAGCCTTTGTTTTTATGGCGGTTTTTGCTATCGATGTGTATACAATTTTTTTAAAGAAACAGGTTCTATATTTAATTTATTTTGTATTTTTGCAGTTTGAATTTGAAATAAAAAACACACAATATGTACGACAATGAACGGGGGCTCTATATAGCCCATTGCACAGAGGGGAACCTCGCAATTAATGGTAAAATGGCTAACCGCCACGGACTTATAGCCGGTGCCACGGGTACTGGCAAAACCGTGACGCTGCAGGTGATGGCGGAGACTTTCTGTCAGGCAGGAGTGCCCTGTTTTATGGCCGATATGAAAGGCGACCTAAGCGGAATAAGCAAGGCTGGAGCGATGAGTGGATTTATTGAGAAACGTAAAGGCGAATTTGGTATTGAGGATCCTCAGTTTCAAGGATGCCCAGTGAGGTTCTATGACGTTTTTGGCGAGCAAGGCCATCCTATCCGCGCCACCATATCGCAGATGGGTCCTCAACTGCTGTCACGACTGCTGGGTTTGAACGACACACAAGACGGAGTCCTAAATATTGTCTTCAAAATAGCAGATGAGAAAGGTCTGCTTATACTGGACCTCAAGGATTTGCGTTCAATGCTAGACTTTGTGTCAAAGCACGCCAAAGAGTATACCACAAAATACGGCAACATATCGTCGGCAACAGTCGGAGCCATTCAGCGTGCATTGTTGCAGCTTGAGAATCAGGGTGCGAACCAATTTTTCGGTGAACCCTCGTTTGACATCCACGACCTCCTGGCCACCGAGGGCGGCAAAGGTGTGATGAGCGTGCTGGCTGCCGACAAACTGATGATGCAGCCAAAACTATACAGCACATTCCTGCTGTGGCTCATCTCAGAGCTCTACTCCACCCTGCCCGAAGTTGGCGACCAAGATTTGCCAAAACTAGTATTCTTCTTTGACGAGGCGCATATGCTGTTTGAAGACACATCCAAAGCACTGACAGACAAGATTGAGCAGGTAATCCGCCTGATACGCAGCAAGGGCGTTGGCATCTACTTTATAAGCCAACTGCCCACCGACATTCCAGACAATATTCTGGGACAGCTTGGCAACCGTGTGCAACACGCCTTGCGTGCCTATACGCCACGCGACCAAAAGGCTGTAAAAGTAGCCGCTGAGACCTTCCGCGCCAACCCATCCTTCAAGACAGAAGAAGCCATCACCACCCTAGAGACCGGTGAGGCACTGGTCAGTTTTCTTGACGAGAAGGGCGCTCCCCACATAGTTCAAAAGGCAAAGGTGCTGTTCCCTCTGTCGCAAATTGGAGCCATCAGCGAGGCTGAGCGACGTGATGTAATGAACCGCAGCGCAATAGGTCACAAATACGACCAGATGATTGACCGCGAAAGTGCTTACGAGATTTTGATGGCCGAGGAAGAGAGCCTGCCAGCCGAAAGCGATGAATCAAAACCCGCCAAAAATGAGAAAGAAGGTAAAGGCGATAAAAAGAAGCAAGGGCTGTTGAGCAAAGTACTAAAAGCCATATTGACCGCTGTCACCGCCACACTTGGCACCATAGTTGGAAGTGCTGCAAGCGATGCTATAAGCGGCAAAAAAACCAAAAAGAAAACCTCGGCCGGCCAACGCATAGTAAAGAACAGCACATCAGCCGCAACACGCACAATAACAAGAGAATTGACAAGAGACATTTTAGGCAATTTAATAAAGTAATCAAATGGGGTGTTATAAAAGTTCGAGAAATTAATAGCGCTAGACGTTAAAAGACTAATGTTACCAATCTTTCAAACCTTTTTAAATTCCACTATAACATTTTAAATCTTTAAAACCCTTTTAAAATTAAATAATGAAGAAACACGCAACACTTTGGATTATTCTCGGCATCATTGCCGTGATAGTTGTCTGGGCCATCAGCGCCAACAACAAAATGATAACCAAACAGGAAAACGTCAACGACAAATGGGGCAACGTACAATCGGACTACCAGCGTCGTAAAGATCTCGTCGAGCAAGCCATAAACGTGGTGAAAGGCGCCGGTAATTATGAGTCGGGGACCCTTGAGGCTGTCATCAAGGCCCGTAACAACGCTCCGCAACTCGACGCTAACGACCTGAGCGAGGAGAACATTGCCAAATTCCAAGCCGCCTACGACAAGATGGCACAGGAGATGACACGCGCCATCAATGTGACCGTAGAGCGCTATCCCGAACTGACAGCGACTAAGAACTATCAAGAATTCCAAGCCCAAATAGAAGGCTGCGAGAACAGAATCAATATCTCGCGCAAGGAGTTCAACGAGGCTGTACGCGAATACAACACAATGATACGCCGTTTCCCTAACAGCATAATTGCCGGTATGTTTGGCCACGAAAAGAAAGGCTACTTCCAGGCATCGGAAGGTGCAGAAGAAGCACCGTCAACAGAAGCCCTGCTTTGAATTGAAAATTGAAATTGAATTTGATTAGAAAATCGATTATAAGCCTATGCTTTATCTGGCTGCTGATAAATCTTATCAGCACATGTCCATTGTATGCCCAAAACACCTACGATGAATTCGGCTGGTTGCCAGAGAAGGAAAATCACCTTGTCTACGATTATTACGGCATTCTGGATACAGAGCAGAAAAACACGCTTGAGACACGGCTGCTAGCCTTTAACGACAGCACATCGAACCAGATAGTGATAATGGTGACACCCGGATTTGGCGGCCGCGACATATCGTCGTTCGCCATTGAGGTGGGCCGTGAATGGGGCATTGGACAAGAAAAGATGAACAACGGCGTCATTATCGTAGTCAAGCCTAAAGACCAACACGCCAACGGACAAGTAGAGATTGCTACAGGTAAAGGCTTGGAGGGTGCGCTACCTGACATATTCTGCAAGCGCATCATCGAAGACGAGATGATACCCCATTTCCGCGACAATGACTACTATGGAGGCATTGTTGCTGCACTCGATGTAATACTGCCCGTATGCTCTGGTGAATACAGTTATGACAAATACAAGAAAGACAACGATGTAAATCCGCTTGTTGTTCTTATTGTTTTCATCCTAGGCGCTGCGTTGTTCTGCTGGGTAGTGTACAAACTCGACAAAATGTCGGGCGGCAACGGCTTTTCCGGCGGCAACTATACGGGCGGAACATTCTCAGGCAACACCTACAGCGGCGGTCATACCCGCGTAGGCGGCTGGGGCGGAGGTTCGTTTGGAGGCAGCAGCGGAGGCTTTGGCGGCTTTGGCGGTGGCAGCTTCGGAGGTGGCGGTGCCAGAGGCAGTTGGTAGTCTTATCAACAATTGTTGAAAAATAATTAAAACTTTAATGTTTCCGACTGCAAAAATAGGTTTAATTTTGCAGTCGGAATTCTTTTAATATATCACGCGAAAAAAATACATAACAATATGAGATTCATAATTAATAGCCAGTTATTCCTCAAGCACCTGAGTGCATTGAGCGGAGTCATTTCGAACAACAATACAGTACCTATCATTTCGTGCTTCCATATGCATCTGGAAGATAACGTACTGACCGTAAAAGCAACCGATTTGGAGACCACTATGGTAAGCCGCATTGAACTTGAGAACGCCCGTATTGACGGTATTGACAGTATTGCCGTACCCGCCAAACTGCTGCTTGATATGCTCAAATCGCTTGACGATGTGCCTCTGAACTTTGCCGTTGATGCCAGCAACTACAGCATCGAGATTAGTTCGGGTGAAGGCAAATACAACCTTGCCGGCCAAAACGCAGAGACGTTCCCCACTATGCCCGAAATGAAAGAGACCGTACAGACCTCAATGCCGGCATCGGTACTTGTCAACGCCATAAACAAGACCGCCTTTGCCGCCTCGACCGACGAAATGCGCCAGCAGATGTCGGGCATTTTCTGCGAATTGACCCCCGAGAACGTCACATTCGTGGCCACCGATGCCCATAAACTGGTACGCTACCGCCGCAACGACATCCACAGCGACGACAGTGCCAGCTTCATTCTGCCACGCAAGCCTATTATGCTTGTAAAGAACATTTTGAGCGGCAACAAGGAAGAGTTTGATGTCACCATTGATTACAACAACACCAATGTCTTTTTCACATTTGACAATTTCTTGATTATCTGCCGCCTTGTTGACGGCAAATACCCCAATTACGAGGCCGCCATTCCGAAAGAAAATCCCAACAAACTTACCATTGACCGCGTTACGTTTATCAACACACTGAAACGCGTCAGTTTGTTTGCCAATCAGTCGACCCACCAGGTACGTCTGAGTATCAAGGAGCGTGAGCTGGAGATTTCGTCCGAAGACCTTGAGTTCTCAAACAAAGCCCACGAGACAATCCCCTGCAGCTACGAAGGCGAGCCGATGGAGATAGGTTTCAATGCCAAGTTCCTGACGGAGATGATTACTAACCTCGACACCGAGCAGGTGCTGATGGAACTCTCGCACCCCAGCCGCGCCGGCATACTTTTCCCAATCAACGACAGTGAAGAGGCTAAGGGCGAGGATATTCTGATGCTTGTAATGCCCGTAATGCTCTCAAATCTCTAAGGCTTTAATAACCCAATATACACACTTGCATCTTCTTTCTGTGAAAATGCCCGCGACAATTCGTGGGCATTTTTTATAGAAAAAACTATTATTCAAATTTTTTTTCGTAATTTTGCACTCGCTATGAGTAAGACTAAAACACGTCGTCACGGTAAGATAAGACTCTGGGCTGGAAAGACTTCCACCGTTTTCAGCATTATGCTAGTGCTGTTTGTCTTTGGTTTGCTTTTGTTTGTGGAGTACCATTCATACAAGGCCACACACGAAATGCAGGAGCGAATTTCATATCAGGTTGACCTGAATATTGAAACCACCGAGGAGGAGGCTCTGAGCCTTAAAGACGAGTTGCTGACGCTCGACTATGTAAAGAGTGTGGACTATATTTCGGCCGATGAAGCTGCACGGCTGTTCTCTGCCGAGCTGGACGAAGACTTCCTCACACTATTGGACAGTGTAAATCCCCTATACCCCACCCTGATGGTGACTCTGAAGGCCAGGAATAACCCGAATGCAATGCTTGAATCGCGCAAGCAATTTGAAAAAGAGGTAAATGAATATACCAACGTGGAAGGTGTGACCTATCACGAGACGATGCTTAACGACTTGAACCAGATTTTCTACAAGCTGTCGTGGATTCTAATTGTATTTATGTTGGTGTTGCTTATTGTGTCGGTAGCGTTGATTAGCACTACCATCAGAATCTCCATCTATTCCAACCGCAACACAATCAAAACGATGAGCATGGTAGGTGCGAAGATGGGCTTTATTACACGTCCTTTCCTGTGGCGTAGCATCCTATATGGTTTTCTTGGCGCTGTGTTTGCAATAGTACTGATGTTTGCGGCGATATATGTGTTTAACAAACAATTCCACCTTGCCTTGTTTCACCCGCGCTACTTTACCGGATACGAGATGATTGTGGCACTGGTGTTTGTGGTTGGTATTGCCATCTCGTTTATTGCCACCTATTTCTCGGTACACCGCCATATACGTAATAAAAGCGAATACTAATTTATAGCCTTAACGTTGACCCAGAATTAAAATAACTTTTAAACTATACATCCCTAAATAAATGGATAACAAGAAGAAAAACAATGTAAACAAGCCTGCAGCGGGCGCTCAAAAAAACGCGACAGAAGAAAAGTCGTCGTTTGGTTTTGCTTTTGGCCCGATGAATTATATTCTGATGATTGTCGGCATCATGTTGCTGGGATTGGGATACATCCTATTGAGTGGCGGCGGCAGCGATGATCCGAATGTATTCAATGCAGAGATGTTCAACAACCGCCGTATGGTTGTTGCACCGTTGATGATTGTGGTCGGATTGGTGGTTGAGATTTGCGCCATTATGTTCAGACCAAAAGAAAAATAATTATAGGAGGTAATAAAAGTTAAAGAAGTTATTTGGAAGTTAAAGAACATACGACGCGTTTGATAATATTGTTCCTTTATTCTTTCAAGTCTCCATATAACTTTTAACAATCAAAAACATTTTATTATGGATTGGTTTCAAGCGCTTATACTTGGTATTGTGCAGGGTTTGACAGAGTATCTACCCGTCAGTAGTAGTGGCCACCTGACGATAGGATCGGCATTGTTTGGAGTTGACGGCGAGTCAAACCTGACATTCAACATTGCTGTCCATGTTGCCACAGTACTGAGCACATGTTGCATACTATGGAAAGAGATTGTATGGATTTTCAAGGACCTTTTTGCGTTCAAGTGGAACGATGGAACAAAATATGCACTGAATATCATTGTCTCAATGATACCTATCGGCATCGTAGGAGTGTTGTTAAAAGACAAGGTTGAGGCTATATTCAACCCTGAGACTTCGGCTAACATCTTCGGCAACGAGTTGTTTATCGTAGGTTGCTGTCTGATGCTCACCGCATTGCTGCTTACCTTTTCATACTACGCAAAACCGCGTCAGAAAGAGCATATTACACCGTGGAACGCTTTTGTGATCGGTATTGCCCAAGCTTGTGCCGTACTGCCTGGCCTGTCACGTTCGGGAAGCACCATCGCCACAGGCTTGATGCTCGGCAACAAGAAGGAGAAGCTGGCACAATTTTCATTCCTTATGGTTATTCCTCCAATATTGGGCGAGGCATTGCTTGATATGAAAGATCTTATTGGTGGCGAAGCTGCCGCAGAAGGAGCCGAGACTGCCATCGGTACATTCCCACTGATAATAGGTTTCCTTGCAGCATTTGTGGTCGGATGCCTTGCGTGCAAATGGATGATCAACATCGTGAAAAAAGGCAAACTTATCTGGTTTGCAATCTATTGTGCCGTGGTTAGCATCTTGGTAATCACATTACCATACATTTTCTAAACAATGGCGGACAAGCCAGGAATGGTTATTGCCATTGACAAACCACGCCAATGGAGTTCATTTCAGGTAGTTAACAAACTGAAATGGCATATAAAACGTACTTTCGGACTTAAGAAATTCAAGATTGGCCACGCCGGGACACTCGATCCCTTGGCGAGTGGATTATTGCTGGTATGCGTGGGTAACGCCACAAAGCAAATTGAACAGCTGCAGTCGGGCGAGAAGGTTTATAGCGGCACTATGGTATTGGGTGCATCGACCCCTTGCTACGACCTTGAGCAGGCCGTAGACCACTACTATCCCACTAAACAAATCACAAAAGAATTGATTGAAGAGGCCCGCCAACAATTTGTCGGCGAGATAGAGCAAGTGCCGCCAATGTTTTCGGCTGTGAAAGTTGACGGACACAGGGCGTACATTTCAGCCCGCGACGGCGAGACGGTAGATATTGCCCCAAAACGGGTTACGATATACGACTTTGAAATAACCGCATTCCGCGAAGGAAAAGCGACAACATTTCATAATACAGGACTAAAAAAACAGAATTCAGTTCTAAAAGTTAATGAGCGTGAATTGTATCGCAACCCACAAGGTGTGATTCCTGAAGGTTTGCCCGAAATCGACTTTAAAATATGCTGCGGCAAAGGCACATACATACGCAGCATAGCCCGCGACTTTGGTGAAGCGCTGGGGAGCGGAGCTTTTCTAAGCACTTTGAGACGAGAACGAATTGGTAAATATTCACTGACCGACGCCATAAACATTGACGATATTGAAACGAAGATAACTGCTAACAACCCTACATATTGCGACATAGCAGAACTTGCAAAAAAATGTTAAAATAGACTATTTCGTTCACAAAAACATTTGCATAATTCTCAACCGTTTAAATCATCACGACATCAAATAAATGTTAAAAAACTTGACAAACGGTTCAAAATTTCGTATCTTTGCAAAAAACAGATAAAAAATTATGATAAACACCCTTTATTCTACAATGAAATTGTCGCAGTTCAAGTTCAACCTGCCTAAAGACCTGATCGCCGACAAACCATCAAGACAACGTGACGAGGCCCGAATGATGGTCATTGACCGTAAAACACAGACAATTGAGCACAAGCTGTTTAAAGACCTTATAAACTATGTCGACACCAACGATGTAGTGGTGGTAAATAACACCAAGGTGTTCCCCGCCCTACTAAAAGGCGAGAAAGAGAAAACCGGAGCCCAAATCAATGTGTTCCTGCTGAGAGAGTTGAACCCCGAAACAAGATTGTGGGATGTGGTTGTTGACCCTGCCCGAAAAATCCGAATTGGCAACAAACTCTATTTTGGTGACAGCGACGCACTCGTAGCAGAAGTTATCGACAACACCACTTCGCGTGGACGCACAATAAGATTCCTTTACGACGGCACTCACGAAGAGTTTATCAAACTGATAAAAAGTATGGGTCAAACTCCGCTGCCCGATGAAATCAGAGCTATGCGCGATATCACAAATGAGGATAAAGAGCGCTACCAAACCATCTTTGCAAAAGAAGAGGGAGCCGTGGCTGCTCCGGCAGCCGGACTCCACATCAGCCGAGAACTGATGAAACGTTTTGAAATCAAAGATGTCAAATGGGCAGAACTGACACTTCACGCAGGCATAGGCAATTTTAAAGCCATTGAGGTTGAAGACCTGAGCAAGCACAGAATGGATTCAGAAGAGATGCACATCGGCGAAGAATGCTGCAATATGATTAACGAAGCTAAACGTACCGGCCACAAAGTCTGCTGCATTGGAACCACAACGATGAAAGCCATCGAAACTGCTGTCACAATACCCGGCAAAGTCAGCCCTTACGACGGCTGGAGCAACAAATTCATTTATCCACCTTATGACTTCACTATTGCCGATATGATGGTAACCAACTTCCATCCATCAATGTCGTCGATGTTCATTATGGTTTCCGCTTTCGCCGGTCCTGAATTCCTTATGCAGTGTTATCAGACTGCCATCAAAGAGAAATACAAATTCAACACCTATGGAGACGCGATGCTGATACTTTAGTTATTAGTGATTGGTAAATAGTGATTAGTTAATTGTACTATGACTCCTCTGGCAGAACTTTTACGGCCGACGACGCTCGATAACTATATCGGGCAGCAGCACCTTGTGGGTGAAGGAGCCGTGTTGCGCACACTGATTGAGAGCGGCAAAATCCCATCGATGATATTCTGGGGGCCTCCCGGCATTGGTAAGACCACACTGGCAATGATTATCAGCAACACTCTGCAGCGACCATTCCATACACTAAGTGCCATAAGCAGTGGCGTTAAGGAGGTGCGTGAAGTCATTGAGCAAGCAAAAAAAGAAGAGGGTGCAATACTGTTCATCGATGAGATTCACAGATTCAATAAATCACAACAAGACTCATTGCTCGGTGCCGTAGAACGAGGCACGATAACACTGATAGGTGCCACCACCGAGAATCCTTCGTTTGAGGTTATTTCGGCTTTGCTTTCCCGCTGCCAGGTATATGTACTTAAAGAGTTTGGCAAAGCCGAGATGGAGCAACTGATAGAGGCTGCCGTGAAGCACTATGCATCAAATGGTCTAAAAGTTGAAATCAAAGAGAATGACGCCCTGTTGCGGATAAGTGGCGGCGATGCCCGTAAACTGCTAAATGCTCTTGAGTTGGTGGTAAACAAAAACGGAGAACGGAAAACGGGAAACGGAGAACAGGTTGTCGTTTTGGACAACAAAAGGGTCACCGATGTCATCCAGCAAAACCTTGCTTTCTACGATCGTCAAGGTGAGATGCACTACGATATCATAAGTGCCTTCATAAAGTCGATGCGCGGCAGCGACCCTAACGGAGCCGTCTATTGGCTTGCGCGAATGATTGAAGGCGGTGAAGACCCCGTCTTTATTGCCCGCCGAATGCTTATTTTTGCCAGCGAAGACATTAGTAACGCAAATCCAAACGCCCTGTTGCTGGCCAACGCCTGCTTTGAGGCTGTCACCAAGATAGGATATCCAGAATGCAGAATAACGCTTTCGCAATGTGCCATTTACCTTGCCAACTCTGCAAAAAGCAATAGTACCTATATGGCATTGAACAACGCCCAGCAAGCCATAAGGCGGACTGGAGACTTGTCTGTACCACTACATCTGCGCAACGCTCCAACCAAACTAATGAAAGAGCTGGGTTATAGCGACGGTTACAAATACGCCCACGACTATTCTGGCAACTTTGTCGACCAAGAGTTTCTGCCCGATGCATTGCGCGGCACAAAGTTTTATGAGCCTGGAGACAACACCCGCGAGAACGAGACACGCAAGTTGCTACAGTGGAGGTGGCAAGGAAAATACGGATATTGATAAACAGTTTCTTACAATGGCTGATGCACTGCTTACTGTCGAAAATCTAACCAAATCGTATGGCGACAAAATGCTATTCGAGGACATAAGTTTTGGCATCACTTCCGGACAAAAGACAGCTCTGATTGCCCGTAACGGCTACGGCAAAAGCACATTGCTCAACATACTCACAGGCAAAGAATTGCCCGATAGCGGCATGGTGACATTCAGAGGTGATGTCAAGATGGCATATTTGCCTCAGAACCCAGATTTTCACGAACATCAGACAGTAAGAAGTTTTGTAGAGGCTGCCGAAAAGCCCGAAACCACAGAGACTTGGGACTTTGAACAAAAAGTAGAGGAAGTTCTCTCGCGGCTTGAGGTTGACAAGCTGATGGACCGTTCGATGGATACTTTGAGTGGTGGCGAACAGAAAAAGGTGGCACTAAGCCGAATACTGATTGACGACACCAATCTGCTGCTGCTTGATGAGCCCACCAACCACCTTGACATCAGTATGATAGAATGGCTGGAAGACTTTCTTAACAAACAGCGACTCGCTATTCTGATGGTTACGCACGACCGTTATTTTCTCGACAACGTGTGTCAAGACATCATAGAGCTGGACAATAGCCGTTTGTATCACTATCGCGGCACCTATAATTACTATGTAGAGAAAAAAGCAGAACGAGAATACAACGAACGTGCCGAAGTTGAGAAAGCTAAAAGCCTATACCGCACCGAGTTGGAATGGATGCGCCGAATGCCTCAGGCTCGCGGCACAAAGGCTCGAGCACGAATAGACGCCTTCTATGAACTAGAGCAAAAAGCCCATACTCACTTTGAAGAAGAGAAAGCCGAACTGACAGTTAAGACAGAACGTATCGGTGGCAAAATACTGGAGATGTACAATATCTGCAAAACTTTCGAAGGCAAGAAGATGGTCGAAGATTTCTCTTATACCTTCAAAAAAGGAGAGAAGATTGGCATTGTCGGCGCCAACGGCATAGGCAAGAGCACATTTCTAAATCTCATCACGGAGCAGATGCGTCCAGACAGCGGCCACATCGTTGTTGGTCAGACAATTCGATTTGGATTCTATACACAAAATGGTCTGAAAGCCAAAGATGATATGCGTGTGATAGACATTATTCGCGAAGTAGCTGACGTCATCGAGCTCGACAACGGCAAGGAGATGTCTGCACATCAGTTTTTGAGCTATTTCGGATTTGACGATATGACGCAGTACAACTATTTCTGCAATCTTAGCGGTGGTGAACGGCGCAGACTTTATCTGCTCACAATCCTGATGGCTAACCCTAACTTCCTAATCCTCGACGAGCCGACCAACGACCTTGATATATACACACTTGGCATCCTTGAACGCTTCCTGATCGGTTTCAAAGGTTGCGTTGTGATAGTTAGCCACGACCGCAGTTTTATGGACAATATTGTTGACCATATTTTTGTTTTTGAGGGCGATGGGAAAATACGTGACTATCACAGCAGTTATTCCGAATACAGAAAAGCAAAACTGCAGTTTGAAAAAAACTTGACTAAACAACGCAAGGACGAGAAACCGCGCTACGAACGCAGCAAGAGCGACAAGCCAAAAGCGACATACAAACAGCAGAAAGAGTATGAGCAACTAACAGCCGAAATAGAGGCATTGAACAAAGAGAAATCTGAGATAGAGAACTTGCTGTCATCAGGTACGGAAAGCGACCCTACAAAAATCACAGTTGCTTCGGAACGCATAGGCGAAGTGATTGCACTCTTGGACGAGAAAGAGTTGCGCTGGCTGGAACTGGATGAAATCATTTCCGTTTAATAAAAACAGAATACTATGGCTTCGAAAAAAACCAATGCGGCACGGCTATTGGACCAGATGAAGATTCAATACGACTTGATTGAATATACGGTCGACGAGGACGACCTAGGTGCATCCCATATTGCAAAGCAATTAGGACAGCCTATCGAGAAACTATTCAAAACACTTGTGCTGCGAGGTGATCGTAACGGTCTGTTTGTCTGTGTTATTCCTGGAGCCGAGGAAATCGATTTGAAAAAAGCCGCCAAAGCTACAGGCAACAAGAAATGCGACCTAATTCCAATGAAAGAATTGCTTCCGACAACAGGCTACATACGCGGAGGATGCTCACCAATCGGTATGAAAAAAAACTTACCGACATACTTCCACGAAAGTATAACCTACTACGACAAAGTTTATTGCAGCGCCGGCCAAAGGGGATTACAATTCTATCTCTCCCCTACCGACCTCATAAAAGCCGCTCAAGGAACGGTATGCGATTTGACAACGAATACAGTTAAATAATCAGAAATTATACTTCACCAATGCGCAGAGACGGTGGTTGGCGACTTGGTGCAGGTTGGCGTTGTTTGTTACAGAGCCATCGGACTGGAGGTCTCCGTATGTCACGGCAGTCCATTCATATTCCAAGCCGATGTTGAAGGCTTTGGTGTTGAAGCTTATAGATGGCGCAACACGATAGATGGAATTGATGTTGTTGACTCCCTTTTTTGTATAGACGTAGGCTGGGTCGGGCTCCCCAGCGGCATCTGATATCAGGGTGCCATCGGCAAGACCGAGGTTCTTGTGATAGCCTAAGAAGAGGTTTGCACGCCAACGCTTGCCATACGACAGGTTAAGGTATGAGACGGAAGCCGTAAGAGGCTGGAACCTATAGCTGGATCCATCTTGAATGAATGCGTATCCACTACCTGGGATGGTAAGGTGTCCTAAGTTTTCGGCTAAAGTTGAGCGAAACTGCAGAGTGAATTTATCTTTTTCATACTCATAAAGAAACGTCGGCGAAAACGATTGGCAATTGCCGCGAAAGCGGACATTAGCATACATTGCCGTGCCTGCCACCAAATACGGAACACTCATCAACTGACTAACCTTAAGGCGTGTAAAGTCTACGCCCAACATAGCATTGCTATGCTCCGACTGGTAAAGCAAACCAAAGAACATTTCAGGGAGTATAGACTCATTGGCATATTTTGCACTCTCACCGTCAGGCCCTGGCGAGGTAAACTGGTACTGCCACAGGGCGGAAGCCGTGAACCCAAAGCGCCAAGGCAGCCAACTGGTATAAGTAACCTGCGGTGTGCGGCTATGAGGTCTAAACGGCGCTCCTGCCGCCATTCCTAACACCTTGGGCATATTACCATTTGTCAGCGGATGCCAATCCTGTCCAATAGTAAGACTCTGCCCATACTTACCGCCCCAGTTCAATCGCAAATAGGCCAACCGCAGTCGCAGCACCGTGTTGTTGGTGCCAAAACCGGCAAAATCGGCCTCGAATTTGCCTTCCGAACTGCCGCCAAGAATTTCAGGGCCATTGAGGTTTAATCCAAAGCGACTGCTAAGCGCCAACAAGTGTGCTTGCGGCGCCGCATTGCGGTCGAAACGAAGCTCCGTACCGTCGACGGCAGTCACACCATTGGCAATAAGGGTGACTTCCTCTTCCGTAGTTATGTTCCAGTCCTCGTCGTAAGGAATCATATTATACTCGCCTCCACAGGCCGTCATCGTCCGGCGACTGTCGTAATTGAAATAGTTGCGTACAAAACCATAGAAAGAAAAGGTAGCCTTATTGTCCGTATCAGGCTTAGCCTTGTCCTTGGGCTTGACTTGCCCAATAGCAAACAGCGGCAAAGATAACAGCAGTATCAAAATAATCCTTTTCATACAGCAAATAGTACCAGCAACTGCGCAGTAAAGATACGCAGGAACATAGTGAGCGGATATACAGTGGCATAGCCCGTATTGGGCAGTTTGCAGCCTTCGGGGGCTATATTGTTGGCAAAAGCCAGCGTCGGCGGGTCGGTATGACTGCCACCTATGAAACCCATAAGGGTATAGTAGTTGATTTTCAATACAAGGCGTCCGAAAAGACCTATCAGCAACGGAGGTATAACCGTGATAATAAAACCATAGATAATCCACATATAACCACCAGCCTGAATAGTGCTAACAAAACTGGAGCCGGCACCAAGACCTACACCCGCAAGAAACAAGGCAATACCCACCTCACGTAGCATCCAAACACCATGACTGTCAGTAAACTCCGTAGTAAACCAACCCTTCTTAACACCCAGCCAGCTTCCAACCAAAGCAGCAACAAGTGGACCACCGGCAAGACCAAGTTTGACTGGAGCCGACATTCCGACAGGAATCGGAATTGAACCAAGTATAATACCGATAGCAATAATAACAAAGATTGGTATCAGATTGACTTTATGACGCATAGCAGCAGTTGTAGCCTGCTTTTCAGCCTGAGGTTGCACAGTTTCGTCGCTTGCAGGTTCATTTTTGATGTCGATGCGGCACAACGGGCGCAATACAATGCAAGTCAATATCATTCCAACTACTGCCAGGGGATAAGCCACAGCATAGCCATTTGCCAGACGGTCAGCGGCGGCATCCATACCAAGATCGCGTACTGTCTGTTGTGCTGCCGAAAGACCTGGAGTGTTGGTGATGGCACCTGTATAAACACCAGCCATATCGGTCAATTCCTCACCCGACAATTTAGCGATAATCACCGTTATAACTACTCCGAGCGCCACATTGACCACCGCCATAAGGTTCATCGCCAATCCTCCTTTTTTGAATGAGCGGAAAAAGCCAGGACCCACCTGCAAACCGACAGCAGTTACAAAGAGTATCAGTCCGAATTCCTTGATGATATGCAACATATCGTGGTTGCAGCTAACGCCAAGCGCGCTCAGTATAATACCAACAAAAAGCACCCAGGTAATACCCAGCGATATCCCTTTGATTTTAAATTTTCCTAAAAATAATCCTGCGAATATTGAGACGGAAAGCATAAGTACCGTCGTTCCTACACCTCCATTGGTCAATAGTGTTACAAACCAGTTCATTTATTTCAACTATAAAGATTTACTACAAAATGGAATGTTGAATCCCGAACAGCATGCCATTCGGAATTCAACATTCAAAATCAGACTTAAGAAATTAGTCGCCGAGGGTAGCAACCATCACAGCCTTGATGGTGTGCATACGGTTTTCAGCCTCGTCAAAGACGATGCTGTTCTCGCTCTCGAAAACATCCTCAGTCACCTCTATACCGTTCAGGCCGAACTTCTCGTGCACGTCGCGGCCAGCCTTGGTCTCCAGGTTGTGGTAGGCGGGCAAGCAGTGCATAAATTTGCACTTCGGGTTGCCGGTCTTCTTCATCAGAGC
>DBXH01000009.1:45928-63033 GCA_002309335.1 Bacteroidales bacterium UBA1217
ATCGACACCCAGATGTCGGTGTAGATAAAATCGAGGCCCTTCACGCCCTTCTCTACATCGTCAGTAACAGTGAGCTTGGCGCCGGTTTCCTTGGCGATTTCCTGGCACTTCTTGATAAGGTCTTTAGCAGGCTGCAGTTTCTTGGGGGCGATGATGCGGATATCCATACCCATCTTCACGCCACCGACCATCAAGCTGTTGCCCATATTGTAGCGGGCATCACCGATATAGGCGAACTTCACCTGGTTGAGGGGCTTGTCAGTGTGCTCCTGGATGGTGAGTAAGTCAGCCAAAATCTGAGTGGGGTGAGCCTCGGCGGTAAGACCATTCCATACGGGAACACCGGCATATTCAGCCAGTTCCTCGACGGTGGCCTGGTNNCCACGGTACTCGATACCGTCGAACATACGACCCAGAACGCGGGCGGTGTCCTTCATACTCTCCTTGATACCAATCTGACTACCGGTAGGACCGAGATAGGTCACGTGTGCACCCTGATCCTTGGCGCCAACCTCGAAAGCACAACGTGTGCGAGTCGAAGTCTTTTCGAAAATCAGAGCGATGTTCTTGCCGGTGAGGGTCGGCTTTTCGGTGCCTGCATACTTGGCGCGTTTCAGGTCGCGAGCCAAATCGAGCAGATAATTGAGTTCCTTCGGACTGAAGTCTAAAATCTTCAGAAAATTGCGGTTTCTTAAATTGTAAGCCATGATAAATAAAGTTTAGTAAATAAAATTAATAATTCTAATTCTTGCTTGGAAATCTGAAATTATATCCTATGTTAATGCACGGTCCCCAAGCTCCTACACCATCAACATTCACATAAAGTATACCCCCACCAAAATCAAAATTTTTAAAGCTCGGCCCTAATGTGAATCTATGAGCTGGTAAAGCGTAGCCTTCAATCAACAGTAACCCTATATGGTAGTCGAAAAAAGCCGTCCATTTAGTATCAGAGGCGTAGGCTCTAACACCCAACAAGAGTTCCCGATAGGCCAGTCCATCACTTAATTCAAGACCAAATCCAACCGAACCTTGAATCTGAGGGTTGAATTGATAGCCGAACTCAATTGCAACAGCACCAAACAATTCTGGACGAATGGCATAACGGCTTTCCCTCGAAAAGTTAGAGTCAGCCGACTGCGCATAGATATCGACAGTCGAAAGCAACAGTACTTGTAATAAAACGACTACTTTAAAGATTTTTCTTTTCATAACTTTATTAATCTATTATCATTAATAATCCCTTTCGTCCTCCTCGAATACTTGAATGTCGCGATATTTTCTGTAGTGACGTAAAAAGAACAACCAAGCCACTGCACATATCACAAGAGTGCCGATTCCAATCATCAGCATCTTGCTGCCTCCCGGCCAGTGCATTATTACAAACAGAGATCCAATAATTGTCACTGCCGAAGCATAGCCCGTGAGTGTCATTGAGAACTTCCACAATGCTTCCCCCACGTGAAAAGGACAAGGGAATATACGCCCCAATAAGAAAGTCACTATGGAGAGCATCCCTGCCCCGGTGATAAGCAGACTATCGCCTGTTTGAACGCCAGACAACTTCATCACTATTCCGACAACAAACAGGACTACCCCCGTAACAGCAAGCGTCTTCATAAAAGACCTGAACCGTGGCGAGTTAGCAATCTTGTCTATGGGAGATTGTTGACGTTCCATAGGATGTGGAAATAATTATTTTACAATACGGGTGCCACAGTGCGGGTTGTTGAGTTGTCCAGCTTCGGTTATGATGCACTCCTTGCCACCGTTTTCAACAAACATTATGGCAGCGCGCACCTTGGGAGCCATCGAGCCTTCGGCAAACTGACCCTCTTCGAGGTACTTCTTGGCCTCAGCAATAGTGACAGTGTCAAGAGCCTGCTCATTCTCCTTGCGGAAATTGATATAAACCTTAGGTACATCGGTGAGAATGAAGAACTCGTCGGCACCAATCTCAATTGCACACAATGCGCTGGCCAAGTCCTTGTCGATAACTGCCTCAACGCCTGTCACACGGTCGCTCTCTTCTACCACAGGGATGCCGCCGCCACCGACAGTAACCACAATGTTGCCAGCCTTGGCCAACTTCTCGACAATCTTGATGTTGTTGATACGCACAGGTCTAGGCGATGCCACCACCTTGCGCCAACCGTTTCCCTTCGGGTCTTCCTTATACTTGGCGCCCGTCTCGGCAGCAAAAGCTTCAGCCTGTTCCTTCGTATAGTAAGGTCCAACAGGTTTAGTGGGATTCTGGAACATCGGGTCTAGCTTGTTTACGGCAACCTGTGTAATCAGCGTCACTACATTGCGCTGGATATCGTTGCGAGCCATCACGTTGCGAAGGCCCATTTCAATCAAATAGGCGATAGAACCTTGAGTTTCAGCTACACAGAAATCCATTGGCATAGCCTCGATGCCCTTGGCGCGGCCTGCTTCGTGCTGAAGCATCACGTTACCCACCTGAGGGCCGTTGCCGTGACCAATAACGACATTGTAATTGCGTTTCAACAGATTGCAAAGGCTTTCGCAAGTCTGTTCCACATTTTCAAGTTGTTCTTTGTAGGTGCCTTTCTGACCGCTACGCAACAGAGCGTTACCGCCAAAAGCAACCACTGCGAGTTTCTTCATTTATTGTTTATTTGCTTTTTATTCAATAATTTAACAAATCTTTCCACAAAGGAAAGAAAATGCAAATATACAGACTTTGTGTGATATAGCAAAATAAAGTTTAATGATTGTCTTTTCCTGCGTCAAATAATTCCCAAAAACATAGTTTGCACAATGTATTTTACTCAATATTCATTCTGT
Source organism: Bacteroidales bacterium UBA1217 (assembly GCA_002309335.1). Classification (GTDB taxonomy): domain Bacteria; phylum Bacteroidota; class Bacteroidia; order Bacteroidales; family P3; genus Colimorpha. The sequence continues at coordinate 48,740 of DBXH01000009.1, forward strand.
TTTGAACGTTTTTTTGATACAATAAAAGGCATCTCAACGCATTGAGATGCCTTTTATAATTGCTGATAAATTCAGATTATCAATCAATATTGATGCCAATACCGGCCATTACCGCCCAACTTTTGCGTTTGGTTTCAGCATAGCGGAAACCATAGTCAAGGCCTTTTCTTATATCTGAGATATCATCAAAACCGGTATTGAATAATGGGAAACGCATCTGTGCCGTAATTCCAGCATAAAACGTCTCGGTGAAATGGTAATTGACACCTATACGTCCCAGCACTCCGATGTCCATATTTGGCATATTAAAGTCGCCACTTGTAACATCGTGCCATTGGTTGGCGGTGGCGTCTTCAATCAAAACACCTGTAGATGCAACATATTGCTCTGCCTTCGTCTTTCCACCGAAAAGGAATTGAAAATAGGGAGCTGCTGCAAAATCGATGCCGACTTTCTCAACAGGCATGACCTCGCCCTCAATGCCAAGCTGAATGTCGATAAGGTTGGTTTTGACATCGACAACATAGTCATTGAGTCCGCCGATGGTAGAGGCCTTAAACTCCGCCTCTAAAGAGTTTTTACTAAAGCCTATTCCAAACATAGCGCCAAATTTAAAATTCTCTGTAATTTCGCGCAAACCGCCGCCTGTAATGAGAAAAGCGAATCCCGGACTGTGTTTCAGCGAGGTCGGAGTGACGTCAGTATAACCCCATAAGGAGTTGTCAGCATGCATAAATGTCGGTGTAGAGGTAATGTTTTCAACACCAAAATAGACCATTGTCTGACCGCTGTGGTTTGCTGTTCCCGTGTTGTAGAACTGTGCTTGTACCACAGATGCCGAAAGGCAAAATACCAATGCTAAAAGATAGATTTTCTTCATATTATGTTTATTTAAAATTTAAAGGCATAAATTTAAGGTTGGAATCCTATGTTGATACCAAGTCGCATAAGGTTATTCATAAATGTCTGAACCTTGGCGTTGTTGGCATCGCTTTCCTTAAGAATATCGTTGCCAAAGAAGAAACCGTATCGGACAAAATAACCGAAAAGCAGGTGGTCGCTGAAGATGTGGTTGCGTCCAAACTGCAGGTGGATGCCGCCCATATTGGCGTTTACATTATAGGCGTCGGGAGGTACAGGCACGCTGACTCTACCGTAGTCGCCGCCAAACTCCCAATAGTAGCCCAACGGAGCGGGATGCTTGTACACACGCCAAGCGAGCGACAGAACAAGATCATTAATATCGTGCGTAGTGTTATTCATCGTAAACGACGACGGTATATAGTTCACAGACAAGCGCAAAGCACGGGTACGCTTGACTATGTATTCCATTTCGCCTCCGATACCGAAACTCACGACTGAAGCACGCAGGAACGATCTTTCACCATCAGTGGGAATAATGTTGCCCAAGCCGATTGTAGGGGTAATAGCGAAATTAAGGCGTGAGCCCATATAGCCAGGAATGCGCGAGATAGAGTCCTTGTCGATGTGCAGATAGTGGTCATAGATTGCCGAGCGCAGGCGGGCATCTTCGTCGTTGAGGTCATACGTGGAGATATGCTTGGAGAGGCGTTTGCCCTGCCGGGCGTCAATCTGAACATTATAGACGACGGTTGCCTCCGAATGAGCCACCATTTTATTCAAAGCCATAGGCAACAGCGGTGGAAGCCATATATACATCAACGGATTAATATCGGTGCGGTCGGTGATGTTCTCTCGATTCAACACTATGGTCATATTGAGTGTTCCGGCATCATATTTTTTTACGATGCGGTCCATCTGCGGCTGCACAGAAAACTGCATATCAAATTCGCCTTTCGTCTGCCAGAACTCACCTACCCACTCGTTGAGGTCGACCCACTCGTTGTATCGGTCTGAGTTTTTAATGTTGTGAAGACTCTGGTCGGAAAAATCGATAGAACCTATGCCGGCATTGCTGGCTGCTGCGTTGATGTGGGAATAGAGTTCCGACTCTCTACGGTTGGACTTCAGGATATTCAGTTCGCCGCTTTTCTTGCTGATCACATAATAGGTGGGGCAATATACAAGTTGATTTTTGTTGGCAACAGCGGCGTCGGTCTTATGCTCGGCCGGCTTGCACAGATGCGACTGAAGATAACTGGCAAACGTAGCATCCTTCTGCATCAAGTCGGTAAAGATATAGCTCTGTTGGTCCGACTTTTGCTGTTTGTTTTTCTTGAGTTTCAGACGCTCATATTTCGACAGGTTTTCCGTATTCACAGTATCTGTCTCATTCTCCGAAGGCGGCTGCGCCAGGAATGACTCCGGTTTACGGTTATATTTCACATAGAGGTCAGCGAAAATATCGTTCATCATCTCCTCTATCTGCTTGTCTTCAGGAAACTTGAGATGACTCAGCCTCAACTGACGGGCGGTTACCAAAGCCAAATCTTCTTTCTTGATGCGGCGGAAAAGGTAGTAGCACTGCTGCACTTCGCCTTCAAAATCCTTATAGTCGCCCACCACGCTGCTGGTGTTGGTGTAGGTTTTATATTTGGAGAGTCCGTAGAGAGACTGGCACAGAGCCCGTTCCACGTATGCATTGTCGGGATAGAGACGGCTGAGCAGATAGCAGTCGTAGAAACCTCGCACATATTCGGCATAGATAACATCCTGACGCACACACTCAAAACGTGCCAAAGCCCGCACTTGCTCAAACTCATCTTGCGATATAGTCACAAAGCGGCTTCCACCGGTTTTCCCATCCAGAATACGTGCCGTTGCCGTGCGGCGTTTCAGGATGTTGGGGTGAGTGCTCAACGAATCGTTGTAATCGTCGCGTGCCGTTATGGGGTCGACCGATGTCATAAAACAGTCGGAAGGCAGCTTAAAATATGGCGTATTAAAGTAGTTGGTGTCAAAAGGCACCTCGTCGAAAGGCAGATAGCCATACTGCAGCACATCGAACACACCTTCCGTCACATCCTTGCTATAGGGACTGCCGATATAGAACATCTGCAATCCAAGGCTGTCGGCTTCGCTCTCCATCTCGCGCGAGCGGTTGTGATATTTGATAAAGTCACGCATTTCCTGCGTTTCGGCGTCAATATCGTCGCTGTCACGTTTGCGGCGCGATATTTCCTCAAGACTGTGTTTACGCAGATAGTGTATTATTTCATGACTGATGACAAAAGCCAGCTGTGCCTCGTCTTCCACTTGAGCCACAAGGCCGGTGCACACAAACACCATTCCCTGCCCTGTTGCAAAAGCGTTGACATCGGGCGATTTGAGGGTATAGAACCGCAGTTCCTTGCGCAGCTCAGGATAATCCTTCAACAGCGTGTCGGCTATGCGTTCCACCATTTGTGTGATGGGGTCGCCATACAGAATGCGTCCCGAAACCATAGTGCGGTTTATCTGGTACGAAGCCTTCAGCACCTTGTCGCGGTTTCGCATCTTGCCGTCGTTGTAATCGCGCACTCGCTGTTTGTCGAGCGTATAAAGCTCTTCGAGACTGAGTCGCAGATCGGATGGAGTTATTCCTTCCGACTTGATTCCGTCAAAATGATTGAGGTCATATTTCTGCTGTGCTAATGCCGGCAAACAGCACATAGCCAGCACCGCAGACAGCAGGACAAAGATTTTCTTCATAGATGTGTTGTTTGCTATTTGAATTTAAGAGTGCAGGCATTCGAACCGAAAGGCTGCGAAAGGAGCAGAAGATATTCGTTGTCGCTCGTCTTGTGAGGAGCACCGACACATACTGACTTGGAAGGTATTTCAAGACCCTTGCGGCTGATGTTGCCCTGATGGTCAATGGTCATCGCCATCAAAATCTGTTTCGAGCGGTCGATTGAAGTCACCGTAGCCGGTTTGTCTGGCTTGGGGGTCAGGTTGACCGGGTCGTCGACATAGAACAGCGTGTAGGCATCGCCAGCGGGCACAAGCCTAGTGCGTACACCATTATGAATGCCTGCAGGAGCCTGAACGTCGCGCGGCACCACATTGTTCCAAGCAATATGGCCATTGTTGTCAATGCGATACATCAGCATTCCGACATAGTCGGTATAAGTGAAAATATAATTCAGGTAATAGTCAAAGCAACGTTCATAAACCACCGTAGTACCATCATTGTCATAATGCGAACTGGCAAAACTCAGTTTATCGGTCGAGAGGATTTTCAGTTTCATTCGGCGCGTCACATTGCATAGATCACAAATGTTCTCCTTCGTAAATTCAACCTTTTCAAACTTGCTCATCTTCTTGGCCTTGGTGTCATAAACAAGCGAATAGAATCCCGACACCCAGCGGCCCAAATCGTCCTGCTTCTCACCCTTCAAAAGGCCCGTGCAGTATATTTTGCCGTCGGCATAGCGTACTATCTCCATATTCTGCAAATCGGGCAGCACTTCCTTGCAGGTGAAGGCAGTCTCCCGCTCCCCGTCGAGGACAGCAAACTGCAGGCGGGTTTCATCGCTGTTTTTCTGTTTGTAGAAACCGCCGACAATAACATCGCCGCTATCGGTAATGAAATAATCGTCAATGACGTCCATACGGAACTCCATACTCCACAACTCTTCCAATTCGGTATCGTACATATTTACAAGCCATTCAGCCTCATTATCGTTCACCACAGCCAAAATAACACTCAGCCATTCCTGCGACTGCGACGAGGAGACGAAAGTATAATGTTTGCCGTTCTCGCGGCGGGCAAACGACACCAACTCCTTGGCTTCGCCTTGAGGTTTGAGTGTGGCGGGGTCGTAGCTGACTTTGAGCACCTTATACTCCGACTTGGTGCTTTCGGTCATCAGCATATCTAACGAGTTCTCGTTCAAATAACCGCCATACTGCTGCTGGTCGTCTTTGTCAGACAGCAGCACACGGCCTTGCTCAACGAGGTTGTGGTCATAGCTCACCAAATAAGGATTCTGCTTGTTCTTTTTACCTTTGACATCCTCGAATCGCATCAAATATATGCGGTCGGCATTACTGCCTATGAAGCCAGTCTTCTGAACCACTTCGCTTTTTTTGTACGACAAAGCCTTCGATTCCGTTCCGACAGAAAGGCTCCATTCCTGACCCGATGCCATTTGCACAAAGGCCACAAGCATCAAAAATAACGATAACTTCCTCATTTTATGATATTTTATTTATGTAACTATATATTTTTATAATTGCAAAGATAATATTTTTTTTGATTATTTTAATAAAATATTGTCGAATAACGTCCATTTCCAAGTGGCACATAATGCATTCGCATCTGGTTCGGCAATTGTTTTTCGACCTCAATATAAAGTTTCTCTCTCTGTTCCTTCTGTTTCTCCATAAAATCCTCGCGACGCTTGAACATTCTGCGTTTTCTATTGCTTTTCAACGCCCTGCGGCTATTCTCCTCTTTAATGATATTGTCAACCTCTGTCGATGTAGGCTTGGTCGGGTAATTATCAATTGTGTGAACGTCACGGGATGTAGCCGTATCCTCTTCTTTCTGCTGTTCGGCAAGAGGCAACGGCGCTGCGGCCGTATCTGTTTCCGCCACCATTGTTGCCGGCATTTCTTCCTGCTGACGAGCCTCAGGCGTCACCACGCTATCGGCAGCCACCTGAACTCTCGGTTCAACCTCAGCCTTTTGCACAGCTGCCAACCTTTCCGACACCACCGGAGGAGCTGTGACGACCGTCTGCGCAACGCTGTCGCGCAACGGCTCCGCAACGCTGTCGAGGGCAATCACCTTGGGTTCCTCGCCATTCGACGCAACCATAGGCGCCTCGCCCTGATGTCGCTGCACCAGCCAACCCACCGCACCGAGTCCCAGCACCAGCATAGCCGCAGCCGCATAACGCATTATCGGCTTAGGACGTGACAACGGTACGTATGGCGCACCAGGCTTCTCCGAAGCCTGATGACCACCAATAAGCCTGTGCAATTCATCATCCGAAGGCAATTCCACCGCCTCCAGTTCCTTACTCAAATCCTTGTACAACCTCCGCAAATCTCTCCTTTTCTCAAACTTTTCCATAATCATCTAGTTTTTTGTATATCACCATTAACCATCTTTCTCAGTTTCACCTTGATACGCGTCAGCTTGATAGCCACATTGCCATACGTCATACTCATCACCTCGGCTATCTCGCCCGTCTTGAAACCTTCCATCCACATAATGAAAATATCGCGTTCATCAGCCGGAAGCAAAGCAACAGCCTCACGCACCTCCTCCAACATCCTGTCCACGCTGTCGTCCTGCGCCAGCTGCTCCACATCGCTGTCCTCCTGACGCTCAAACTCAACGCGGCGTTTACGCATCTGATTCAGCATCGTATAGCGCGTCACGGCATATATCCACGTCGACGGCTTGCTGTCGCCCTTGAACGAGCCATACGACTCCCACAGGGCGCACACCGCATCCTGATACAAGTCGCGCAACTCCCACCGGCGTCCGTCGGAGTACATAGCGCACACCTTCAGTATCAGCCGCTCGTGCTGCTTTATCATTGCTACAAATTCATTTTCCTTCTCCTTGTCAGTCATATCTTTATTTCAACATCAGTCAAAATAACACACATTCATCTTTTTTATTTTATTGTCATTAAACTTTCAACCATCCAAACCAACACATTAACGCAACCCCCATTCCAACCTTTTTAACCTTTTCCACCTTTTCAACCTTTAAAACCCTTTTAACCTTTCAAACCTCTCTCGTCCTATATTAATTGTAACATAAAAACGCTTTTTTTTACAACACGATGAAAAAATTTTTTTTTGCTGTCCAACAACCCTTCCGGCGACACGCAAGTCCAACCCTTCCAGATCGTATCAATAGCTCACTATATTACTGATTTATATTATTTTATATAAACCATAATACCCATTGAATATAGTCACACCTAACGCCAACTCTAACTAACTGTTCTTCTAGGTCATAGCCTTACCAAAGTTTTATCAAAGCCTAACCAAAGTTTACCTAAATATTACTAAAGTAAAGTTTGATTAGTGTATCATAAAAATTTTAATAAAGTTTATGCTGGAATTACACTAAGACTTCCGCTCTATCCCAGCTCTGGGTCAACGCTACCCCTACGCATAAAAAAAGGGCGGCCTCAAAGGTCGCCCCTATAAAATTAAAAAACAAAACAGTTTTTTAGAGTTTGTCGTTCGAGCCGAGCACATTCACAATCTTGTGGATGTACATCTTCTTCATACTCTCGCGGGCAGGTTTCAGATACTGGCGCGGGTCGAAGTGGTCGGGATGCTCGGCAAGGTGTTTGCGGATAGCGGCGGTCATAGCCAAACGGCTGTCGCTGTCGATGTTGATCTTGCAAACAGCGCTCTTGGCGGCCTTGCGCAACTGCTCTTCGGGGATACCCACAGCTGCTTTGAGGGCGCCGCCGTTGGCGTTGATGGTGTCAACCTCGTCCTGCGGTACGGAACTTGAGCCGTGAAGCACGATGGGGAAGCCGGGCAGTTTCTTCTCGATAGCCTCGAGCACATCGAAAGCCAGCGGAGGAGGTAGCAGGCGACCCGTCTGCGGGTCAACGGTGCATTGTTCGGGTTTGAACTTGTAGGCACCGTGGCTGGTTCCGATGCTGATAGCCAACGAGTCGCATCCGGTGCGGGTAGCAAAGTCTATCACCTCTTCGGGCTTGGTGTAGTGGCTTACTTCAGAGGCAACTTCGTCCTCAACGCCTGCCAGCACGCCGAGTTCGCACTCAACGGTAACATCAAACTGGTGGGCATATTCAACCACCTGACGCGAAATCTTGATGTTCTCTTCATAGGGCAATGCGCTACCGTCGTACATCACGCTGCTGAAGCCCATATCGATGCAGCTCTTGCAGGTCTCAAAGCTGTCGCCGTGGTCGAGGTGCAGCACAATCTGGGGATTGGGGCAGCCTAGCTCCTTGGCATACTCGACAGCACCCTCTGCCATATAGCGCAACAGGGTCGGATTGGCATAATCGCGAGCACCCTTGCTCACCTGAAGGATAACAGGACTTTTGGTCTCAACCGAAGCTTGGATGATTGCCTGCATCTGCTCCATATTGTTGAAATTGAATGCCGGAATAGCATAACCGCCATTAACGGCTTTTGCGAACATTGCACGGGTGTTCACAAGCCCTATCTTCTTGTAATCTACCATATTATATCTGTTTTTAATTATTAAATCAGTCAGTTTTCATTGCTGTTTGATTTTGCAAAGGTACGAATTTTTTCCAATATGGAGTCAAATAAAGGTTTTATTTCGTTTTTTTTTCGTAATTTTGCAGCGCAATTGTAAAGGTTAAAAAGGTTGAAAAGGGATGCTCCCTTTGGGAGATTAAATGTTTTTAATTGCCTAATAACAAACCTTTTCAAACCCTTTAAACCTTTCGAACCTTTCAAACCTTTAGAAACTTTCAAACCCTTATTACAAGAAATGAAATTTGCACTTATAGGATACGGCAAAATGGGCCACGCCATAGAGAAAGCAGCATTGCAGCGTGGGCACCAGATTGTCTGCACGATAGACAACCCGTCGGAACTCAACGCCAAATTGGACGAGCTGCGGCAAGCCGACGCCGCCATCGAATTCTCGACTCCCGCCACCGCAGCCGAAAATATCCGATTCTGCCTCAACGAAGGCATCGCCATCGTTTGCGGCACCACAGGATGGTACGACCGCTATGAGGAACTTGCCAATCTATGCAAAACCAAAGGCGGAGCTCTATTCACAGCAACCAATTTCAGCATCGGGATGAACATTATGTTCGCCCTCAATGAACGGCTTGCTGCGTTGATGAAAGGTCGCAACGAATATAAGGTGAGCATCAACGAGACGCATCACATTCACAAACTCGACGCCCCGAGCGGCACCGCCATCACCCTGCAGCAGCAGATAACGGGAAACGGTGGACGGAGAACGGAGAACGTTCCCATCACCTCATTCCGTGAAGGCGAAGTGCCCGGCACACACACCGTTTGCTATGACAGCGCCATCGATACCATAACTTTAACTCACGAGGCACACAGCCGTGAAGGATTGGCGCAAGGCGCTCTGCTGGCAGCAGAATGGGTGGCCAGCAAGAAAGGCATCTTCACGATGAAGGACATTCTGAAATAAACATTTATGGACGACAAAGGCATAGAAAAAATAATATCTCTCGAAGAAATTGACTATACTCGTTTCTGGGGCACCAACGACAAGATGCTTGATTTTGTGAGGATGCTGTTCCCGAAACTGAAACTGATTGTGAGGGGTGAAATGCTGAAGGTAATTGGCGCAGCAGATGAAACCGAAGCTTTTGAGGAAAAACTCAACGCAATGATGACCTATTACGAGAAATTCGGACGCATCAACGAGAACGCCATTATGCAGATTATTGAAACCGGCGGCGGTCCCGACACCGAGACCAACGACGAGATACTTGTTCACGGCCGCAACGGCCTGCTTGTCAAGGCCCGCACCCCTAACCAAAAACGGCTTGTGGAAGCTGTGAAGGCCAACGATATGGTGTTTGCCATAGGCCCTGCCGGTACTGGCAAAACATATACCGCTGTCGCTTTGGCCGTTCGTGCTTTGAAAAATAAAGAGATACGCCGCATCATACTAACCCGCCCCGCTGTGGAAGCTGGCGAGAATCTTGGTTTCCTGCCTGGCGACCTGCGCGACAAGCTGGATCCCTACCTCCAGCCGCTTTACGACGCCCTGCGCGATATGATTCCACAACAGAAACTCCTCTCCTACTGGGAGGACAACACCATAGAGATTGCGCCGCTGGCATTTATGCGCGGTCGAACACTCGACAACGCATTTGTCATCCTTGATGAAGCGCAGAACGCAACGTCGGCACAACTCAAGATGTTTCTGACCAGAATGGGACGCAACGCTAAATTCGTCATTACGGGCGACATCACACAGATAGACCTGCCGCGCAACCAGCAGTCGGGATTGGTTCAGGCAACACAGATACTTAACGGCATTGACGGCATTTCGGTCATCGAACTCGACAACAGTGATGTAATACGCCACCGATTGGTGACAAGAATCATTAGAGCCTATGATAGCCTCGCCTAACTGCAAGATAAACATCGGTCTGCACATAGTGCGGCGACGCGACGACGGATACCACGACCTTGAGACAGTCTTTGTGCCTGTGCCACTGCGCGATGAACTTACAATTGAACCCGCCGGGCATTTCAACTTTTCGCAAACAGGCATCACTATCAACTGCAACCCTGAGAGCAATATCATTGTCAAAGCATTACGCCTAATGCAGAGTGAGTGCGACAACCGCTTGCCCAACGTAGATATCAATTTGCAAAAGAACATCCCCTTTGGTGCTGGATTGGGTGGTGGCAGCAGCGATGCAGCCTTCACATTGCGTATGCTCAACGACCTTTTCAACCTCGGTTTGTCGAACGACCGTCTACGCTCTATGGCTGCCAAACTCGGTGCCGATTGTGCATTCTTTATCGACAACCAACCGGCATTTGCAACCGGTATCGGCGATAAACTTACACCTCTTGGATTCAATCCGTTGAAGGGATATAAATTACTGATGGTCAAACCTGACGAAACTGTAAGTACCGCCGAAGCCTACGGAGGCATAATGCCACGCGAGCACCGCAACGACATCAAGCCCTGTAATTTGACCGAAGCTGTAAAAAGACCCATCCCCGAATGGAAGGAATATATTGTAAACGACTTCGAGGAAACCGTCTTTGCCAAACATCCACGCCTGTCAGAAATCAAGAACACGCTTTATGACAATGGCGCCCTTTACGCTGCCATGAGCGGCTCGGGCGCCACAGTATACGGTATATTCGAGAATAACTTTAACGTCAACATTAATTTTGACAACAACTATAATGTGTATAATTTCAATTTGTAACTTATGAAAAAAATAACTATCTTTATTGCAGCGTTTTTTTTCAATTTTCAATTATCAACTATCAATTTGAATGCCCAAAGCGTTTTCCAACTTCCCAATCCTGGTTTTGAGCAATGGGACGGCGGATACGACTCTGAACCAACCCATTGGAATACTTTTGAGAGTAGCGACGGTTCGTACGCATCGCTGGCATCGTCTAACCACCACTACCGTCGCAGCGGTCATCGTCCTGAGGGCAACGGCAACTACTATCTAACCATCTACACCAAATCGATTTTGGGCATCAAAGCCAACGGCAATATGACTACAGGACGCGTCCACGCCGGCTCTATGTCGGCTTCGAGCAGCGACAACTACAATTACACCCAACGCAGCAATAGTAATCATTGTCAACCTTTTTCCGCCACGCCCGACTCGATGTATGTATGGGTCAGTTTCTATGCCGGCAGCAGCAGTTCGGTGGCTCAAATTGAAGCCATTATCCACGGCGACAACGACTTTATTGCTCCCAACTGGTTGGACGACGCATCAAAATACAAAGGTCGCGCTGTTGCGCAAACCACACGCACCACTTCCTCTGCCTCACAGATGAGCTGGAAACAACTAAAAGTGCCATTCGTCTACAACGGCTCTTCGTCGGCCAACTACATTCTGGTCAATATGACAACCAACAACACACCTGGCGCAGGCGACAAAAACGACTCGATCTCAATCGACGATATTGAATTCATTTATAGTGCATGGCTGACAGACATTATTATCGACGGAGTTAGTTTAGATGGTTTCAGCAAGGGCCATTTCGACTACGTCATTCACGTTGACGACATCAATACATTTGGCACTGACATAGGATACACTTCCGAGGCGGACGACGCATCGGTTGATATAGTTCGGAACACTATTGACGACACGACAGTGCTGATACGGATGACCGTCACCGCCGAAGATGGTACAACACAAAAGATTTACACCGTTACCGCAACCAGCGGAACGCCAACCATACCTGTTGCAATCACCACGGCGACACCTGAAATACCTGTCATTTATCCCAATCCAGCAAACAGTTTTCTAAACATTATCTGCGACGGAATGCTGGAATTGGTCGATATGCAAGGTCGCACAGTCCTTCGACACCAATGCACCAGTGGCGAACAAGTTGACATCAGCCTCCTGCCAAGCGGTTTGTATTCAGCTATCATAAACGGCACAAAAACAAGCAAAATAATAAAAAAATAATAACTTTAACACATCCATAAAAACCTTTAATCCTATGGCAAAATACTCAATCGGAATCGATATCGGTGGCACCAACACAGATATGGGATTGGTCCGCGAAGACGGCAAAATCATTGCCCGTAGCAATATCCCTACAAATATTTACACCGAGCTGGAGCCTTACATCCGCGACATTATGGGTTGCATAAACAAATTAATGAATGACAACAATGTGTCAGAAATTGAAGGCATCGGAATCGGTGCCCCAAACGGCAATTTCTATACTGGATGCGTCGACAATGCTCCAAACCTGACAATCAAAGGTGTGCTTAACTTTGAAGAGGAAATGCACAAATATATGCAAGTACCTGTTGTGCTAAGCAACGATGCCAACGCCGCCGCATACGGCGAAATGGTATATGGCGGAGCCAAAGACCTTGACAATTTCATTATGTTTACTCTTGGCACCGGCGTGGGCAGCGGAATAGTTATTGACGGTAAACTGGTACACGGCAGCACGGGTGGCGCCGGCGAACTGGGTCATAACATTCTTATTCCCAACGGACGCCAATGCAGTTGCGGCCGCAAGGGATGCCTCGAGACCTACACCTCAGCACGTGGTATCGTGCAGACCTACTGCGAGTTGAAAGGCATTCAAATCACAGCCGACATCAACAGCAAGATGATTGGTGACCTCGCCAACCAAGGCGACCCCACAGCACTGAAGACGTGGGAAGTAGTTGCCGACCAGCTGGGTTTGGCGATGGCCAATAGCGTTACTTTTTCGGCACCTCAAGCCATATTTCTTATGGGAGGTCCCACCAAAGTCGGCGAACCGCTGCTAAAACCACTTCAGAAAGCTTTTGACAAATACCTGCTCAACATATACGCTGGCAGCTGCCAGATACGTATGTCAGAACTCAAAGCCAACGAAGTGGCCATCCTTGGTGCCGCAGCACTGATAAAAATGAAAAAGTAAATATCAATACAATGCGTAAAAACATTCTCCCTCTTTTGGCTGCAGCGCTGATGATGACGGCGTGCCAGCATACATTGACATCATACGTCAATCCTTTTGTCGGTACTGATGGTCACGGCCATACATTTCCCGGTGCCATACTTCCTTTCGGAATGGTACAAGTTAGTCCCGACACGCGTCTCGACGGTTGGGACGGCTGTAGTGGTTACCACTACTCGGACGACACCATCTACGGTTTCAGCCACACCCACCTCAGCGGCACCGGATGCTCCGACTACGGCGACCTGCTTTTGATGCCGGTGTGTGGAGAGTGGAAAGTGGAAAGTGGAGAGAGGAGAGATGGGTATAAGAGCCATTTCTCGCATGAGAACGAGGTGGCGCAGGCGGGCTACTACAAGGTGCTGCTTGACCGGACGAACACCACCGTCGAGCTCACTGCCGACCGCCGGGTGGCCTATCACCGTTACACTTACAATGGCGTGGAACGCAACGCTTTCGTCATTGACCTCCACCATCGCGACGTGCTACTCAGTGGCAAGATAATGTTCCGCGACGGTATGATTGTGGGCTGGCGCGAAAGCTCGGCATGGAATCCCGACCAGCACCTCTTCTTCGCCATACGCAGCAATGTGCCTTTCAAAGAGGTGGCTATCAGCCCCGATTCGACACAGGCCCGCATCACCTTCACCACTGCCAAGCAGGTGGAGCTGAAGGTGGCTATAAGCGGTGTGGATATCAACGGCGCCATCGGCAACCTCATCACTGCCAGCCACAAGGACTTCGAGAACGCCCGCCGCTCGGCCGACCGCACCTGGGAAGAGGCGCTCGGAAAGCTGAAGGTGGACGGTGGCAGCAAGGAACAGCGCCGCTGCTTCTACACGGCTCTCTATCACTGCATGACATCGCCCTATCTGTGGAGCGACGAGGACGGCCGCTACCGCGGCACCGACGGCCAGATACACGTGGCCGACGAGGGTAGGGAAGTGTACACCGTGTTCTCGTTGTGGGACACCTACCGCGCCCTGCACCCCCTGCTGACGCAGATAGAGCCCGAACGCACGGTGGACTTCGTCTACACCGCAATGAAGAATTATGAGCAAGGAGGCGAGCTGCCCATGTGGGAGCTGGCCAGCTACGAGACCCACTGCATGATAGGCTACCACGCGGTGCCCATGATGCTCGAGGCATACATCCATCTGGCCGAGCCCGACGGCACCATTGCCGGATATACACCCAAGCAGTTGCTCGACGCCATGGTGGCTACCAGC